>NIRF01000005.1 GCA_002878375.1 Dictyoglomus sp. NZ13-RE01 | reverse complement strand
GCATAAACCAATAGGAGCTACCGCTCGACTTGCATGCCTTAGGCACGCCGCCAGCGTTCGTCCTGAGCCAGGATCAAACCCTCCATCCGGATCTATTCCCTATCCCTTCTGGAAGGTCTTTTCCTCGCTCTTTATCTCCTTCTTCCTTCTTCCCCTTTTCTAAGGTGCATCCGCCTGCTTCTCTCCCGCAGGCACGTTAATTCTATCATATACCCTTAATTTTGACAAGAGGGTATCCACAATTTTTTGGAACACGGAAGGGAGATGGTATCCCCCTAATGGATATTAAAGTTATGAGGGTATGAGGAGTAAAAAAAGAACATGGCACCTTTCATTTTTATGATATCCTTTTCTTTGGTTTAATGCTATTAGGAAGAATAGCTATAAAGAAAACATTATAATTTTCTCTTAGGGGGACACCATGTTTTTCCACAGTCTAGTACCCTTTATTTTTTATGAGAAAAATGTACTTACGAATTATTTATAATCATTTCTTCCATATCTTTAGGAAATCATTTATATATTCAGTTACTTCTTTATTGGAGTTTTTCTCCAATACTTCACCAAATTTATAAGAAACTCTATAATTAATTGGATCTTCTGCTAAAAATTCTAAAATAAGTCCAGCATGAGCCTCAAAATTTCTTTGATAGTTCGAAGGATTTCCCTTTCTATACATATCATTCTTTCCATTAAATTTTCTTTTAAAGTATTCTAACTCATTAGCAAGAATCGTTTCTGCACTATTTTCTTTAAAAACCTCTTTAATAATATTTTCGCAAAAATTCTCTAAGGTCTCAATGTTTACCCATTTCCTATTATTCTCTACTACTATTTTATCCTTGTACTTTTCATAAATAGAATACAAAAATTCTAAAAAATTAATATAAATCCAGAGGTTTCCAAGTGGATAATTCATTTTCAATTTTATAGTTTTCCTTTTCTCCGATATTACAGTTAAACTTTCAAGCAAATTTTTAAAAGAGTCCAAAGTTAATTCTTTATAAGATAAATCGATAGATTTCCTAATCTTATCCCAAGGAATTACTGTTAGAAAAGCCAAAGCATATCCCCTTTTAATTGTAGTGATACAATTATTAACATGTTTTATTATATCTTCTTTTACAAAATTAAAGTTTTTATATAATTCTTTATTATTTCCAAAGTTAAAAGGGATTTTATCGTAATTCTGAAAATAATCTACAAAAAATGGAGCTTTAGCATTCTCAAAAACAATATGATAATTAAAACTGTCTTTTGGGGTTAAATAGATATAATAAAATTTTGGTAAATTTTGAGATTCCATCTTTGACTTGCTTCTATAGTCTGAAAAGGAGTAGGCTTCTTTTGATACAATAAACCTTCTATATGCCTCAACCGTAAGTAATATAAGAAAATTTAGACCTCTTGAGACATCTAATATTATTTCTTTGAAACCTTTTTCAACATGCTTATGCAAAGCTAAAAATATAAAGTCTGCTGTAACAATGTTATCAACATCATAATATTTATCATTATAGTACCCATTAACAGGAAATTCTTCTGTAATAACATTTCCTCTCTCTATACCATAATTTACTAATCTATCTACGAGCTCTTTTGAGTATTGCTCATCAAGCGATTCTGGTTTTAATAAAAGAATTTTAAATGTTTCTTTTTTAGATAAATAGTATTGTGCAATAGCTTCGACTGTAGACTTTCCACTGTATTCACTATTATCTATATAATATTTGCAGTCTCTTCCACCATCACTTACCAAAGAGATAATAAACTTAGACATTTTTAATTATCTTACACCACCCTAAAGGATAAAACTTATCATTTATTTGAACAACCCATCTTGTAGAAGGGAAAATATTAAGGCTTTTATTTTTTGTTTTTAAAGGGATTTTCTCTTTAGGAAGAAAATAACCTAAAGAATTAAAGTAATAAGTTTTACCAAATCCAATAGGAAGAAATATTGTATCTTCTTGAGTATTTTCCATTCTTTTCTTGATTTCAGTCAGATGCTTTAAAAGATCAGCAAAAACTTTTTTATTTTTATCACTAAGTCTTTCCAACAATCTAAATTCTTTATCAATTAACAATTGGGCATATAATTTCAAAGAATTCCACAAATTCTTTTCTGGATCTGAATTGAAAAATTTTCGCCAATAATTAGGTATTTCAAAATTTGGATAAGTTTTAACCAAGACTTCTGTATGAAATTTAGCAGAAAAATCCTTTGTGGAGTTTGGAATTGCAATTATATATTGAGAAATTGCCTTAGGAATTCTTATTATTTCATAAACTTTAAGCTTCTCAAATTCTATAAAATTGCTATCTCTTACTATTATATATTTCATTATATCAGTATCAATTCTTCCTCTTTTTACTCTTAAAACATCCTCTCCTATATAAGTAGATTTCTTATCATTATTAATTATTGCGTTAATTTTTTCTTTATTCTCATTAAAATAATGGAACAAAAGAGCGCTTCTAATTATACCTTTAATGGTACTTCCAGGAATAAAAACTCTATTTGCAGAGGTAATAGGAAGATATATATTTCTCCTTTTTGAGGGATCTATTTTATTTTTTATTTCCAATGAATATTTAGTTATGCTATCAATGTTTACATTAAGTTTTTGTAAAAAAATGCTTATATTTTCCCCATTAATAAGAAGATTTGAAAGTTGGTTTAAAATTTCCTTTTTTATTTGTTTTAAAGTAATCAAGCAATTTTTCTTTATCTATGATTTTAAGATATTTATCTACTATAACACACTCCGAAACTGTAGAAATATCTTCACCACTTCTTATTATAGTTGGAGTTATGGGTACAATAGTTAACTTCATCAAAAATCCCCTCTTTTCTTTAGGAAAATTTATAACCTAAATTTTTTCCATAAGAAATTACCCTCATATCTTCTCTGGGAGATACATCAATGTTTTGCCCTTCATAAGGAGACTTAACTAATGCTCCTTCTTTCACTTTGTAGTGAGTTTTTTTCTTAAAGCCTTTAGGTTCATGATAAAATATAAAGCCATCCCTTTTAACAAGCTGATAATAGACAAGATTATCTACTTCTTCTCTTTTTGGGATTGTTAAAGATAATGTTATTTCAAAACTACCCTCAGTAGGAATTTCCAATTCGTCTCTTTCGTAGTAATCAAAATTACCTTTTCCAGTACTTCTTTCTCCACCAACGCCCTCTTCGATAAATAAATTTAAAGTCGGCACAAATATCTTATCTAATTCAATATCCCGATATTTTAGAAAATATAAGAAGGGTTTTATCAAAATTCCTTGCGAAGTTTTTACCTCATAAAGCACTAAATTTTCTTGAAAATATAGGTTATTCGAGCCATTTGTTTCTCTATCAACGTTAACTTTAGGTTCTAATATGGTATCCATGAAATAAACTTCTTCTCTTATCTCTTCAAATTCTTCCTTTGAAACTATAAACTTATCATTGAGAAATTTGAAAAAATCTAATTCCTTTAAGTAAATACTAAAATCCTCTTTATTTAAAAACTTCAAAAGCTTATCAAGAGCCATTTTCGATATCCACTGAATTTTTTTATATTTCTTATACTGTTCTCCTTCATTTCCAGGTAACTTTATCATAAAATCTGGCATTGGAAGAAAAAGTATATCCCTTCCTGGAGTTCTTATTCCTACAAAAATAGAGGATACAACTAATTTTTTCTCAAAATTTTCAAATCGATCTTCTCCAAAAAGTCTTATTAGGGAGTTACTTAATGCAGAAAATAAAGTGTCCGAATGAATCTCAGTAGATGTTCTATCCATCCTTCTAAGTCCTACATGCAGTGAAATAGGACTATCCTTAAATAGTTTATAAACATCGACTTTCATCTTTGATTCATCTCCAGTTTTTCTTTAAGTTTATTTACAATGTTATCTATATTAACATCATTCAAATTTTTATAAGTTTCAATTTCATCTTTTTTATTATCCTTTGAGTAACTTTCAATATTTTTTGCATAAAAAGCCATGTTCTCAAACCTTATTTGACCATAACCACGGGTACCACTTCCACCTAAATAATCATCCTCAAGCATCCTTATTCCTTCTATAAATGTTTTTACCAATTCGTTAATATCATCACCATCGTAAAAACTAATACTACTCGAAAATTTAAACTTAGCACCTGCTGGCACTCTTTCCATAGTTCTGGGATGTTGAGCCGTACCCGTTATTCTATCTATAATGTTCTCCGTCTTTTCTTCTGTATATTCTCCCTCAAGAAAATCACCAAACTCAGCCATAAAATGTTCCTCATCTAAATAGGAATCTCTAATAATAAGTCTTGATAAAGTCTTTTTATCAGAAGAATGAGAGCCAAATAGTAAACAAATATTGCATTTTCCACAACTACATGGCTCTCCATTCTTTTTAGATTCAATATTTTCTGTTCTTTCTAAGAGGCATCTAATCTTACCCTTTAATGAGGAACCAGGAATATAAGGTACACCTTTTACTGTTTTTATAACTGGATTATCAAGACCACCTATTTCTCCAGTTTCTTTAGAGCCTCCTATATGAAGTCCCGTTTGTAAAATTATATCGCCTTCAATAAATAACTTACCTTTAAATTTAGCCATTTTTTAATCCCCCCTGATTTTAGTCTTTACCATATAACTTTTGATAAGCCACTAACATTTCTGTAAATTTTTTTATATTTTTCAAATGCTCTTTTTCATCATTCATTTTTGTAATTACATCTTTTAAAATAACAAAAAGCTCTCCCAATACTTCTTTTCTTTTTTTATTTTCCTCTCTACCTACCATATAAGCTATGTAAGGAATTGCCATTAGGAGATCAGAAGAATTTTTTGATTTTTTTATAAGCTCATATATTTTTCTCATACGAGAAGATGATATATTTTGGGCACTTTCTTTTATAAACTCTTGAACCTTTTGATTAAACTCCTTAAAGGTTTCTATATCTTTTCCAAGCTCCAAAATACTATTGACATAATCTTCTCCAAGAGCAGTTTTAACTTCATTACGCCAACTATCTTCTAAACTTACCTCTGATCTATTTTCCTTTCGATTTGTTTCCTTCATTTTGGGTTTCCCCCCTTCGTGTTTTCATTTTGGCTAATTTAGTAGCAACCAAAATTAAACGAGGATTTCTTATTTTCTCACCCCTTTCCAAAACATTATTCAAGATAATTTTCTCTAATTCACATGCAATTTTTTTATAATCCCTAAGATAATAAAGAAATCTCCAAATTGCAGGGGGAGTTATTTTTCCTTTTAGACTTTGTTCCAATAAAGGGTTAAAGCCTTTAATAGAGTTTTCTATTTTTGAGATAATAGCTCTTGACGATTTATTTTTCTCACTCTTATTTAATATACTTTCAGTTAACTTATCAGCAATGCTTAAAGCTTCTGAAAACTCTATATAAGTTAATACTTCACCTTCCACACATATTTTCCCTTTTGTTGGTTTTTCTTCCTCAGGATATTTGAAATTTTTAGCTTTTTCCAATGCCCCCTCTACAATATGAGCTCCTCTTATTAGTGGGAAATTGTAAGGTAAATAATAAATTCCAGCTGATATTGTAAATATGTTTGCATGACCAGTATACTCTTTATATCTTTTTTGTATCTCTTTTGCCAGATTGTTTATATCATCATAAGTACCTATAATAAATAAATCATCTCCACCAATATATACGGGATAAAATTTATCATTATTCTTAATTAACTCCAAAACATATTTTCCAAAGAAAAGCTCTATTCTTCTGCTTAATACTCCATACCTGGTAAGAGATAATCCTTCTCTATTTCTTTCAATATCAGCCAACTTTTTAAATATGCTTCCCATGTTATCCGCATCCATTTTTAAATATGCAAGTTTTTTATCGCCATAATTTTCTTTGATATTTTTATCAGCTATCTTTTCAAAATTATTTTCAACTATATTAAAGCTTCCTAAGAGAAAACCATGAGGAATAAAATTTTCGTCTATAAAAATATCTTCTATTGTATAAACCTTAGCATCTTTACCTTGGAAATTATACTGTGAAAAAGAAATACCATATCCTAAAACTTCAAAGAAATCCCATACTGTCTCCGGAGTTTTACTTGATGAGACTCTTTCCTCAATTAAGTATTTCTTACCTTTTAATTCTCCTGTGAAATCAACAAAAGACTTACAAGTAGCACACCATCTATCTTGTGATTCTGTATCAAATACCTTTTTCTTACCACAGATCGTACAATAGTTACCATCGGTAATATTCTCATTCTTAGGAATAAAAAGAAGTTCATAAAATCTTGTAAGTTCACTAAATTTTTTCTTTTTTCTCTCATTTAATTTATCAATCAATTCTCGTTTTTTATCTATGAAATTGAATAAGTCATTTACCGATAGATAAATCCATTCTATCCCAAGATATAAGTCTCCCTCCACTAAATACCATAAATTTTCCACTATATATTCCCTAAGTTTGCTTAATTTGTCTTCTGGAATGTATGATAATAAAAGGTCAAAATTTCCGCCGCCTACATATATTGAATTTATCTTAGTAAATCCCGTATTATCCAAGAAATACTTAGCAGTATATCTTGTGAGGAGGTCTAAAAATACAGATTTGCCTTTCAACATTTTTCCAGCACTTTCAGATGACACATTAAATAGAAAACTTTGTATTCCAGAAAGATCCCCAGAAACCAGAGTAAAAAGCTTTTTATTTAAAATTTCACCATTCTTACTCTTCAATACATCCCGCAATTTATACAATTCTTCACCACTTAAAATTCCAAATATATAATCTTTATAAATTGCATGAGCTAATGCTGCTGTTATTCGAGAATGATCGTATATAGAAATATCTGGATTATAGTTAGTTGTTTGAGCTGGAACTTGGGAAAAATAAAATTCATACAATGTTAAAAGTTGTTCAATATCTCTTACTTTTGGAATATATCTTAAAAATTGTGACATTAAATTTTTATAATCATCTTTTCCTACTCTTATACTTAGATCGTCTCTTTTCACAGGGAAAATATTATTTAAGTTATCTAAAGGATAATAGACATCTTCTGCAGTTTCATCTATCTTTTTGAATATAGATGAAAGAGGAACATAAAAATTTTTCTGTGTTTCATCTTCTTCTCTTTCAGATGAAGCGAGCCAGTCCGCAACTTGAATAATTATGCCATATTCATTATGAGGATTATGATGGAATGACACTAAATCAATTACATTCTCAGTGATATTTTCCTTTAAAAATGGTGTTATATCTTTCTCATTTTTTACAAGAGTATTTAAAAAGAAACCTGAAAGTCCTTCATGTGAGTATTTTACATTTTGAAATTTAGGCGGAAGATCTTTTAAATTATATTCGTTAGTTCTTTGCAAAACCTTTCCCAAATCGTGAAATAACGCAGATAGTAAAATTTTTATATCATCCAAAATTATCCCTCCCATCAAATGATATATCTAACACATCTCCCACTTTTAAATCCTTGACATGGGATTGAACTACAACAGCCCCTAATCTTGGATCATACAAAGCAATAAAAGGAGTTGGATGATAATAATGAACTAAAAAAGCATAAAGCCATATTGGTGCTCTTCCAGTAATAATAAGTCCTTTTCTATGATTTATCTTGGGTAATTCGAGTTCTCTTAATATAGAAGGTTCTATATTCTCACTAAGATTGATGATTAAAATACTGTACTTTTCTTTCTCGATAATACCAAAGTTTACCAACTTATCCATTATAATTATATTTTATCATTAAGATATAAAAAATGTCTATTCTTTATTCAATTTCTTATATCAATTATTTTTATATCACACACATGTAAAAATATAAATTTCTTAATGAGGGATCAATAAGTGGCAGTGATGTTCTTCGAAATATTCCCATTACTTGTTTCAATCCCTTATAGGCGAGCTACAAACCAAATAAACTGTCTGTATCACAATAATAAACATTTTCGTTTCAATCCCTTATAGGCGAGCTACAAACTTTATTTTCTCTCTTATACTTTGTCTCTATTACAGTGTTTCAATCCCTTATAGGCGAGCTACAAACTTCCAAATTGCTGGGTATATCAAGGCAGAGGGTTTAGTTTCAATCCCTTATAGGCGAGCTACAAACTGACTTTGATTTATTCATGCAAATAAAGGAGGAGCTGTTTCAATCCCTTATAGGCGAGCTACAAACAAACTCCTTCCAAAACTACATACTGCAAATATACTCTGTTTCAATCCCTTATAGGCGAGCTACAAACTCTCCACGTACTCCGCTACTACTCTCGCCTTGTCGTAGTTTCAATCCCTTATAGGCGAGCTACAAACCTGGAGTAAGGGAGTGATATATCTCCAGGAAGAAGGTTTCAATCCCTTATAGGCGAGCTACAAACGAGACCCCACTCAAAAAATGCCCCTCATATGCATTCGTTTCAATCCCTTATAGGCGAGCTACAAACAGGGACGGTGTGCAGTTTTTGGCGGGATATTCAAACCTTGTTTCAATCCCTTATAGGCGAGCTACAAACACGTTAATATGGCAAAAAATCTACAATTTAAAATTAATACCCTTATAGGAGATCTACAATTTTGATTATATTATACATCAAGATTTGTTAGATTTAAAGAGGTAAACTTAGAAATTTTAATTTTCTGTCGTACCCCGGGGTTTTTTGGAGGATTGGAGGTCGACAGAAAAAAATAATTATTCTTCTTTTGGTTTTATAATTGTCTCTTGAGAAGATATTTTTTTCTTTTCATATGGTTTTAGAGGATAACCTCTTTCTAAATCCTCAATTAACTCTTTTGGAGACTGATACCTATCTTCTGGAAATCTTGCAGTCATTTTTTGTATTATTTTAGCAAACCCCTCAGGAACTTCTTTTCTAAATGTCCTCACATCGGGTAATTCTTCTTGTAATTTTTTAAATATGATAGATATTGTAGTTTCTCCTACTTCAAAGGGCAAAGTTCCTGTTAATAACTCAAAGGCTACAACCCCTAATGAATAAATATCAGATCTTATATCTACTTTTGATCCTTCTGCTTGTTCAGGAGAGGCATATTGAGGAGTTCCCATAAATATTCCTGTTTGGGTTAAAGTAGATAAGCCACCAATATGAGCAATTCCAAAATCCATAAGTTTAACTTGTCCTGTAGGGGTTATCATTATATTTTGAGGTTTTATATCTCTATGAACTATACCCTTTTGATTTGCATGATCTAATGCCTTTGCTACCTCTTTAATTATTTCCTTTACATATACATAAGACAATGGTCCTTTTTCTTCTAAAATCTTTTTTAAATCCTTTCCGGGAACATATTCCATAACAATAAAATAATAATCCTCTTCCCTTCCACTATCAAAAACTTTCACTATATTGGGATGATCTAACTCAGAAGATGCTTTTGCCTCTCTTAAAAATCTTTCTACTACTTGGGGATCCTCGCAATATTGAGGATGAAGGATCTTAACAGCTACCTGATTGTTATTTGTCAGATCTTTAGCTAAATAAACAGTTGCCATACCTCCAGAACCTAATTTTTTAATCAACTTATATCTCTTCTTGATAATTAATCCTTCTAAACTTTCTTTTGGTAATATGGCAAAGTATATGGTATTCCCTATAAAAGAAAGGAAAAACTCAGAGAGTGGTAAAATAAATGGAAGCAAAATTCTCATTCTAAAAAGATAGAAATTTATAAAAGAGTAAAAAATCCCTAAAGCTAATATTAAGAAGAGATTAAAAAATATATTCTTCCTCTGCAGGAAGAAGCTAATTGATAGTAAAAATACGAATAAAAACAATTTTAGAGTATTAGGAATAGAAGTTATATAATTTTTATACAACATGTTGGAAAGTATATTCGCATGAATTTCAACCCCTGGCATATTTGACAAATATACTTTTCCCCATCTTTTATAATCAGAAAAGGGAGTAACATAAGAATCCTTTAAAAGCTCTGAGACAGAGCCAATAAAGATAATTTTATCCTTCAATACACTCAAATCAATCTCCTTATTTAGAATAGAAGAATAGGAGAGCGTTTTTATATTAGAAGTACCTCCATAATAGTTAATGTAAAACTCTGTAGGAAATTCTTGTAAGATTTTGTCAACTGGCATTCTATTCAAATAAGAATACGCATAAGTATGGAGAGCATAATATCTGATGCCATTAAGATCTTCCATGTATAGTCTACTTCTTCTTACAACTGCATCCTTATCTAATACTAAATTGCTCAATCCATTATACAAAGCACTATTTTTTATAGTTGGCACTGAATCTTTTATCTGGTAAATCAAGACTTTTAATTTCGGGTCAGTTAGAGATTGCAAATAGTTTGCTAAAATAACTCTATTCTCTTTTATTTTTTGTGAGAGTAAATCATCATCTTTTGTTTTTGTATCGAAGATTATATCCATTATTATAAGTTTTGGTTTTAAGGGTTTGAGAATATCTAAAAGTTTTGCATGAACTTTTCTACTCCATGGCCAATTTCCAATCTCATTAATAGATGTATCATCTATTCCTATTATCACTATATCGTCTGGTGGCGCTATCTCGCCTCTCCATTTAAATCTCCAATCTATACTTCTATTTTCCAAATTTTGGATCAAATCCAAATTAATCAATATTAAAGTAAGGATTAATATTATAGAAAAAATTAAAATTCTTAAAAATTTTTTATTTTTCATCATATAAATTCCTAAAGCTCTTTTGCAAAGCTAAATCTATGGCGTGCTTATATTCCTTCCAAGTTATAGTTCTATTTATCTCTTGATATTGATAAGCTTTATATAATGGTCTATACTGGTCCATAATATTTAAAAACACATTTGTAGAAAGTTCCTCTTTTATAAAATCTAACCATCCATCCAAGCCAGACAGGTTATTTGGTAATAATAAGTGCCTTATTATGAGCCCTCTTTCTGCAATACCTTTCTCATTCAATTTTAAGTCTCCTACTTGTCTATACATTTCTTTTAAAGCCATTTTTGTAATCTCTGGATAGTCTTCTGCATTAGAAAACTTTTTTGCTACCTTTGGATCAAAAAACTTTATATCTGGCATATAAATGTCAATAACTCCTTCTAACAATTTTAATGTAGATATATTCTCATACCCGCTCGTATTATAGACTATAGGAATATTCAATCCTTTTTCTATTGCTATCTTCAATGCACTCAAAATCTGTGGCACGAAATGTGTTGGCGTAACTAAATTAATATTGTGACAACCCATTTTTTGTAAATATAACATAATTTTGGCTAAATCTTCAACAGTAATTTCTTCACCTATACCTAAGTGACTTATAGTGTAGTTTTGACAAAATACACAACCTAAATTACAAAAAGTAAAAAATATGGTACCAGAACCCCTTTTTCCCACTAATACTTTCTCTTCTCCAAAATGAGGAAAATAATCAGAAACTTTTGGATTAATACCTGCTTTACAATAACCTACTTCTCCCCTAATTCTATTTACTCCACATCTTCTTGGACATATATCACATGCATGAAGCCTCTCATAAGCTTCTTCAATTTTTTTATCTAACTCTCCACTTTTATAGGATCCAATATAAAGAGGAATCATAAGGTTTTAACAAAACTTCTAACATATAATGGAACACCAATTTCTTTTGCTATCTCTTCGCAAGATTTTTTATCAACAATTGGTAAATCTACTATGCTAACTTTAACTTCTTTTATATAAAGTTTAGAGAGTTTTATAAATTCTAATAAATCATTGTAAACACTCTCAAAAACGGGTCTGCATATTTTATTATACTTCTCTTCATTTTCAGCATTCAGACTAATATATATAGCATCAATATAGTCTTTTAATTCTTCAATTACATTTCTTTGATGAAATATATTTGCATGTCCATTAGTATCCACTCTGATTTTTACACCACTTGATTTAGATCTAATAAATTCTACTAACTTCTTTAATAAATTTATTCTTAGAAGAGGTTCGCCAAATCCACAGAATACTATCTCTTTAAATCTATCTAAAGGTAAATATTGCTCCAACTCTTTAGTGATTTCATCATAGGTGGGTTCGTAATTTAACCAAAGAACTTTATCTCCAACTCTATCAGTAAAGTTTCTAATACAAAAGGTACATCGGTTTGTACACTGATTGGTTATATTAAGGTATAGATTTTCTCCTAATACATAAACTGTACTCATTTTTTAAAAAATTGAGGAAAAATTCTTTTTATGTTCTCTTCTAATTTTTCTTCTAATTTTTCTAAAGAAATTTTTTTAATTTCACTAAGCTTTTTTGCAATCTCTATAAGATATTTTGGCTCATTTGTTTTACCCCGAATCGATTGGGGAGGTAGATAAGGACAATCTGTTTCCAAAACTATTAAATCTAAAGGCAATTTTTCTACTACCTCTCTCAGTCTATTTGCATTAGGATAAGTAATTGGTCCTGAAAAAGAAAATATAAATCCCCAGTTCGCAAGTTCTTTTGCTATTTCATAACTTCCCGAGTAACTATGCATTATTCCTCCAACTTCCCAAGCCTTCTCTTCTCTCATAATCTCAACTAAATCCTTATATGCATCTCTACAATGCACAATAATAGGCAATTTATATTTTTTTGCAAAATTTATTCCTTCCCTAAATAATTTTTTCTGAGATTCTTTATCAGAATACATCTTATAATAATCCAATCCTATCTCACCTATTGCTAATGTCTTTTCCCCTATAAGCCTATCCCATGGAAAAGACTCGTAGTTTATAGAGTCAGCCTCATGAGGATGAATACCAATTGAATAAAATATAAGATCTTCTTGGGATGATATTTCAGAGGCTATTTTACTTGAATCAAAATCGTATCCTACTACTACTATTCCAAGAACACCAGCTTCTTTAGCCTCTTGATAAATATTTTTCCATCTTTCTAATAATGGTGACTGATTTAAGTGAGTATGTAGATCTATAAACATTTCTACTCTAAAATTTCTCAGGGCTATGCCTCCACCCTCGACTTATGCCTTCCAGATAGTAAGGGAGCGGTGAACTCCAGTCAGGAGTCCTGCGGCACATGAGAAGAGCTTCTTACCGTTGCTTCCTTTCGGACCTGGCGGGGTTTGAAGCCTTCCCATTGCACAGTTCCTGACTATCATCGTTCCCATACTCCCTCCTATTCTACAAGGCAAAGCCTCAGGTGGCCTTTCGGTCCTGCTATAGCGGATTGCAGGTACAGGGCACCGCTAGCTCCCCACCTAAGCATAGCCCTGAGAGATTTTACTCCTGTAATTTAATTAAAACAAAAATGAAACTTAAAAACTGTCCTACAAATGCCCAAATTATAATGAATAATATTGCTTTTGCGATAAGAGCACCAACACTCTTATCATTCTTCAAAAACAAAGAGAAATTTATCTCTCTTACTACAGCATATGCAGAGAGAAATCCCAAAACAAAACTCAATATAATTGTTCCCGTACTAATAATGCTTCTTATACTTTCCATAAAATACCCCAAAATTTAAATGGCGGAGAGGGTGGGATTCGAACCCACGAGACCGCTTTCGCGGTCTACTCGCTCTCCAGGCGAGCGCCTTCGTCCACTCAGCCACCTCTCCGTAGATAATTTTACCATAAATCTATTTATTTGAAAAATCCCTTAGATTTTTAAAAAATTTTTTCAAAAGCTCCGAGCTTTCTTCTTCCAATATTCCACCCATTGCATTAACTTTATGATTAAAAAGATTAAGCTCATTCAGATTAATGGTAGAGCCAAAAACTCCAAATTTTTTATCATATGCTCCAAAAACAACTTTCTGAATCCGTGATTGAACAATTGCACCATAACACATAACGCATGGTTCTAATGTTACATATAAAGTACAATCTTCTAATCGCCAATTATTATATTTTTTAACTGCTTTCCTTATAGCTACAATCTCCGCATGTGCAGTAGGATCTTTTTTGCTCTCTTTTAAATTATAGCCCCTTGATATTATTTTTCCTTGCCCATCAACTATGATAGCTCCTACAGGTACTTCTCCAAGCAGGTAAGCCTTTTCTGCTTCTTTTAAAGCCTCTTTCATATAAAAAATATCTAACTCAGACTTTCCTCTATCCATTTTACATATTCAGGATCTGCATTGCTAACAGGAATTGCTATTATTTCAGGCAGTTCATAGCTATGCTTTTCTTTGATTTTTTTAACCAAATTAGGAAACTTTGATTCAACAGTTTTCATAATTAGTAGATATTCATTAGTATCCTCTTTACTTCCTTTCCAAAAATATAAAGACCTTATATTAGGAACAATATTAGCACAGGCAATCAATTTTTCATCAAGTAAAAAATTAGCCAAATTATAAGCTTCTTCTGAATCTTTTGTTGTACAAAAAACTAAGATCATATTAACTCACCTCTCTCTAATTTATTAATTATCTCTGCTATTGCACCATCCGGATCACTTTTAGTTACAAAATCCGCAAACTTTTTTACCCTTTCCGAAGCATTAGGAAGAGTTATCCCTATTCCAGCAAGCTTCAACATATCTAAATCGTTATCATAATCTCCAATAGCTATAACTTCCATAGGTGATATTTTCAAAAGATGAAGCAATTTTAACATTGCTCTACCTTTTGAACAACCTTTTGGTAATATTTCTAAAAACTTATAAGAAGAGATAACAATAGTAACTTTATCGTAGAAGTATTTATTCAATCCCCTTTGAATCTCTTCAAGAATCTTTCTATCAGCCTCAATAAAAAATTTTATTACTTTACCTTCTAAAAGACTAAATATTTTATCAATTTTCCATTCCTCATAGAGCTCATCATTTATATAAAATCCAAATGAACATTTCCCTTCGTAAGTTTTTAAAAATCTCAATATCTCTTTCAAAAATTCTACTCGCAAAAACTTTCTATATATCCAATTTTCTTTAGTAGGATCATAAATACCTGCGCCATTATATAATATAACAGGTATTTTAATATTCAATAGCTCTACAAAGGGTTTAATAGAACTCCATCTTCTACCTGTTGCTATAGTAATATCTCCCCCCATCTCCCTAAATCTATTGATTGCAGATATGTTTTGATAAGAAATATTAAGGCTATCCCCAACTAAACTCCCATCAAAATCTGTAATTATAAGTTTATATCTCATCAGTAATTAATTCTCTTACATGTCTTTTTATAATAGGCTTTACAGTAAATATTTCTAATATTTCCTCTCCTCGTAATATATTACCATTATTAACCTTTACCAAAGCCTCAATAATATTATCGCTATCTTTTAATTCTATCTTTTGCACTAACCCCTTCATGTCTAAATATTTTATCTTATCTCCTCTACGTACTAAAATATAAAATTTATCTGATATTTCAAAATTTTCAATATCCCTCTTGAGACCAAGAATATCTACATGGAAAAAAGTAAGTTCATATTTTATAAAATTAATATCTAATGTTTTTGGAACCTTCATAAACCTACACGAAATAAACTTCAAATCATCAGGTAATTCCTTATTCCATTTTTCTATGATCAATTTTTCCTCTACGTTCTCAGTTAAGGCAATATCAATCCATTCCCTTTTACTTTCTACCCCAACAGGTATTGGTAAAGAAAAGGACACTAAAGGCTGGGGATTAAAGCCTTGCGAATAAGCCACAGGTAAGCCTGTTCTCCTTAGAGAACGGATAATAAATTTAGCCAAATCTAAAAAACCGATATAAGTAAGCTTCCCCTTTTTGTAATAAGATAATCTATAATAAAATTTATCCATAGCAAGCCCCACACAACTCGCAATACTTTCCCCATTCACATGGTAGAGTATCTTTTCCTGAATATGCCTTCTCTCTTTCCTTCATTAAATACTCTTTATTAACACCCACATCAATATGATCCCAAGGTAAATTTTCATTTAAATCCCTCTCTCTAAGATAATCCTTGGGGTCTACTCCTTCCTCCTCAAAAGCCTCTTTCCAATAATCTATATTCAAATAATCTTTCCAACCTTCCAATCTACTTCCCTTACTCCATGCTTTCTCTAATACCTTTGATAAATTCCTATCTCCTCTTGAGAATATAGCTTCCAAATAACTCATATTATAATCGTGAAAATCAATATCAAAAGGACCCTTCTTAAGAGCATGTAAAATCATATGTTCTCTCTCTTTTATAATTTCCTTTTCCTCAAATTTTTCCCACTGAAAAGGGGTATGAGGTTTTGGAATAAATATGGAAAAGCCAAGATGCAGATGAATTCCCTTATTTTCCTTTACTATTTGCCACATCAAATTTGTTAATTCTCTAATATCTTCATTACTCTCTGTAGGAAGACCAAGCATAAAATATAGTTTGATTCTTCTCCATCCCATAGAATATGCTGTTTTTACAGTGTTTAAAAAATCTTCAGTTTTTAATCCTTTATTAATTACTTTTCTAAGTCTCTCAGTTCCAGCTTCTATTGCAAAAGTTAGACCTGATTTCCTAACCTTTGATAATTTTTTTGAAAGATCCAAAGAGAATTTATCTGCTCTAAGAGAGGGAAGAGAAAAATTAATATAGTTTTTTGAAAACTCATCATTTAATTCATCGATCAATTCTTCTATATATGGATAATCATTACTGCTCAAAGATAAAAGACTTATCTCTTCATAACCAGTATTTTTAATAATTTCTCTTACATATTCTCTAATTTTATCTGGACTTCTATACCTTTTAGGTCTGTATACATAACCAGCTAAACAAAATCTGCAATTTCTATGACATCCTCTCATTATCTCAACTACGCCTCTGTCATGTACTACAGACTGAATTGGTACTAATGGCTTTGTAGGGAAAAAGGCATTGTCTAAATCTTTAACAATCTCCTTCTTAATTCTTTTTGGTGCCCAATCATAAATAGGATAAACCTTCTTGTCTTTAAAATCATATAAAGAGGGAATATAAATACAACCAAACTTAACTAAATTTTTATAGAGTTCCATTCTATCATTGCTATAATTTTTCCATTCTATAAATACATCTACAACCTTATCTAAAGTTTCCTCTGCCTCACCCACAAAAAATATATCGATAAAAGGAGCAATAGGCTCAGGATTCAGAACAGAAGGTCCACCTGCTATGATTAACGGATCATTTTTTCCTCTTTCCGCACTTAAAAATGGTATCCCTGCTAAGCTTAAAATTGTCAAAATTCCAGAGTAATTTAGCTCATAAGATATACTAAATCCAATCCAATCAAAATTCTTCAAAGGTACTTTTCCCTCTAAGGAGAATAATGGTATTTTATAGTATCTCAAAAGATTCTCCATATCTATATCTGGCACAAAAACTCTTTCACATAAAACATCCCTTCTTCTATTTAGTAGATGATAAATAATTTGAAAACCAAGATTTGACATACCTACCTCATAAAGATCTGGAAAGGCTAAAGCAACCTTCAATTTAATATTTGGATCTGACCAATCCTTCTTAATAACGTTGAATTCACCATTTACATATCTTCCGGGAGATTTTACATTTATTAAAATATCGTCCAAACTCCTTTTCATATTTAGCTCCTCATAGATATATTGACTAAAAAGGCAACCATAAGGATATTTGTTATTAATGAAGTTCTTGCGAAACTTACAAAAGGAAGTGGCACACCTACAATAGGAAGAACTCCTAAAACCATTCCTATATTAATAAATACTTGAATAACCCAAGAAAATAATATTCCTCCAACTATTAATTTAGGGTAAATATCATTAACACTAACATACAGTTGCCAACAATAATAAAAGAATAATAAGTAAATCATCAATAAAATTAAAGAACCAAAAAATCCAAATTCCTCCGCAATAACAGTAAATATGAAATCTGTATGCTGTTCAGGTATAAGATTAAGATGAGTTTGAGGACCTGAAAGCCACCCTTTGCCAAATAATCCTCCAGATCCAACAGCAATTAATCCTTGTAATATCTGATAACCACTCCCTAAAGGATCCTTTTCTGGATTTAAAAAGGTTATTATTCTTTGCTGTTGATAAGGCTTCAAAAAGAACCAAAAAAAAGGAAGCAACAAAATAATTACTAAACCAAACTTTATAATATATCTTCTGGGAATACCTCCAATTAGAAATAGAAATACACCCTCAAGAGCAATTATTATAGATGTACCTAAATCTGGCTGTAAAAAGACTGTCATAAAGGTAATAAACAAAAGAATACCAGATATGATAAATTCCTTAAGTCCCAATTCGTCTTTTTCTCTTTTTAATTTTGAAAAGAATCCACTAAAAAATAAAATATTAAAAAATTTTGAAAGTTCTGAAGGTTGAAAAGAAAAACCAAATATGGAAAACCATCTTTGAGCTCCTAATCTCTCATTTCCAAACAATAATACTGCTATTAACAAGAAAATATTAATTACGTATATAAATATGTAAAGCCTCTCCCAAACCCTATAAGGAAAACTCATTATAATAAGCGAAAGAATTACACCGATAATAAAAGCTACAAATTGACGTTCAACAAAAAGATAAGGAGACAAATTATTAGCTACAAGCCTACTAATAGTAGCACTATAAATACTAAATAGCCCAATCACTATTAATATTAGAGGTAAAATAATTAACCTTAATTCTTTACGTCTCATAATTCCATTTTCCAAAAGACTAGTCCAGATACAGGTTTAGGATAAAAATATGTAGACTTTTGAGGAAGCCTTTCACCTTTTATAGATAAAGCATATATAATTTCCAAAGGTATAGCAGGTAATAAAAAGGCAGAACCAAAATCTCCTAACTTGATCAAATCCTTCACTTCTTGTAAACTATGAGAAAACCTTATTAATCCTTTTTCCTGTAATTCACCTTCTTTAATTTTAAGTATTTCTTCCCATACTCCTTTTTGTAGTAGTGTGGTAGGAAGAGCCCACCACAAATTCGACTTTTCAGAAGCTTTAGAAAAATAGTTCGTTTTAGGAGTTAAACTGTATAATTTTTTACCATCATAGTAATAAATAAGTGGCTTTGCAGGATTAAAATACAAGTTTAACTTCTCTTCATCAAAATCTTCCTCACTGATAGTAAAAATTTCTTCCATATCAAAAAGGGAAATCTTTAGCTCTTTTTTCATTAATCTATGGGTTGGTAATACTTTAACGCCAGGATCATATAGATCAGTTAATAAAATTAATACATAACCAGCATTTTCGTTTTTTACCTCGTTATAATACATGTAAGAAGCTTCATATCTATGATGTCCATCCGCTATTAGAATTTTTTGGGTTTTAAAAAACTCTATAATTCTATATTGCCATTCAGCAGGTATTTTCCACAAATAGTGCTCCCTATCATCCCATCCTTTTGTCCTAAGAAAGGGATCCGTTTTATCTAATTCTTTCCAAATATTAGAGACAATCCCCTCTTTATCCTCATAGATGCCCCATATAGGCTCAAAATTAGCCTTACAATGTTTAAGCAACTCTAATCTATCCTTTTTAGGACCCTGAAAGGTTTGTTCATGGGGCATTATGTCTTCCCCAAATGGTTGCAACTTAATTAGACCGAGAATGCCAAAGGTAGATTCCTTTCTACCATTCCAGTAAAATCTCTGTTTATATAAATATAAAGCGGGTTCTTCCTTTTCTAAAATTCCTTCTTTAATCCAATTATCTAAGATTTGCGATATCTCCTGATAATTAGGTGGATTTTTATCGCCTAATGTCAAATGTATAAAATTATATGGATGAGTATTCAAAAATCTTACTTTCTCTTCTGCAGAAATAACATCATATGGTGGACAAATAACTTTATCAAGCGGAATATTTTTATTATAGTGCATTCCAGAAAATGGACGTAAATCAACCATTTATCATCCTTCCTTTCCCTTTGGTATTAAAATTTTAAAAGTAGTACCTAAGTTCAACTCACTTTCTACCTCAATTTTCCAATTATGTTTTTCAACTAATTTTTTTACTATCGCAAGTCCCAAACCACTGCTAAATCCATCCTCACTTGTTCTTGACCTTTCTACCCTGTAAAATCTATCAAAAATATAAGGTAAATCTTTCTCTGGAATCCCTACTCCTGTATCTTTTATTACTAAAACTATATTATTATCATCAAAATTAGAATAGATAAAAATTTGTTTATTTTCAGGAGTATATTTTACTGCATTTTCCAATAGATTAAATAATATAGTTTCTAAGTGTTGTGGATCCGCATAAATCTCCAATGATGATGGAACATCCAAGTGCAATTTTAACCCCTTTTTCTTAATTAAAGGATACAAACTTTCCAAAACTTTATCAATAATATCAATTAAAAATATCTTCTGTGGATTTATTTGAACGACTCCTGATTCTAATCTTGATAAATTAAGCAGATTTGTAACAAGTTTTGTCATACGCATAATTTCCTTTTTAAGATATGGGAAAAACTCATTTTGAATTTCCTCTAAAGTGATCTTCTTTTCCGAAAAAAGATCTAATAATATTTGGATTGATGTAAGAGGGGTACGAAGCTCATGAGATGCATTCGCTATAAAATCCCTATAATTTTCTTCGAGCTTTTCATATATACTTTTATCCTCTATTATTAAAAAAACTTTCCCGTCTTCTAAATATATAGATCTTATTTCTAATAGTTTCTTCTCATTGCTCCAATAGTAAATGGATATACTGTTATTTTCTTTACTTTTTAAAGTTTTTTTCACTAACTCATCAATCTCATAATCTGGAACAATTTCAAAAAGCTTTTTTCCTATTTCTACATCTTTTAGACCTAATATAACTTCTGCAGAATTATTAATGTATTCTAATTTCTCTTCCGAATCTAAAAGAATGACTCCTATTGGAATATTTTCTGCTAATATCTCCCATTTATCTTTATCTACCCTCAACTTTTGTCTCTCCCTGGAACTTATACCCCAAATTTCTAACAGTAATTATATACTTAGGTTGACTTGGATTTTCCTCTATTTTTTCTCTCAACCAACGTATATATACATCAACTGTACGAGGTTCACCCCAGAAATTCTCTCCCCAAATATGTCTTATTATATTATCCCTACTAAGGACAATGCCAGGATTAAGTAAAAATAGCTTTAAGATTTCAAATTCTCTATATGAAAGATTTACTTCTCTTCCCTTTATCTTAACAGTCCTTTTATTTAGATCCATTTCAAAAGGATAAACTTCAATCTTCTCAGTTTTTAGTATATTAGATTGATACCTTCTTAAAACAGCTTCAATTCTTGCCAAAAGTTCTTTTGCACCAAAAGGTTTTGTAATATAATCATCTGCACCAAGTTTTAAACCTATAACTTTGTCTACTTCTTCATCTTTCGCAGTAAGCATAATAATAGGAACATCACTTACTTGCCTAATCTCTTTACAAACTTCCCAACCATCTTTTTCCGGTAGTAATAAATCTAATAAAATTAGGTCAGGCTCAAAAGATCTGAATTTTTGCAGAGCCTCATTCCCAGTATATGCTGTCTCAACCTGGTAACCTTCTTTAGTTAACAAAAGGGATAAAGAGTTAACAATGCCTTTATCATCTTCAACAAGAAGAATCTTTTTCATATTTTCACCTCAAACTCCTTTGAAAATATTATTCTACCTAATCTTAACAAATTTGCCCCCTCCTCAATAGCAATTTGAAAATCTTCAGACATCCCCATAGATATATAAGGAAGATCAAGTCCTGATTCCTTCATAAATCTTTCTCTAATTTTCATTAGTCTTCTAAAAGACTCCCTAATCAAATTTTTATCAGAGGTTAAAGGACCAATAGTCATAACCCCTAAAATTTCCAAATTTTTTAATCCCATCAGTAGATCTATATTTTTAAAAAATTCTTCCTCCTTAAAACCAAATTTTGATGGCTCTCCAGACGTATTAAATTGTATCAAAATTTTAATCCTTTTTCCTAATCTCTCTCCCTCCTTGTTAAGTTCAAGAGCTAAAGGAACACTATCAACAGAATGAATTAGAGAAAAAAGTTTAACAGCCTTTTTTACCTTATTTCTTTGTAAATGCCCAACCAAATGCCATTCTATTGGCAAATCTTTAAGCTCATTTATCTTCTTTTCTGCTTCTTGTACTCTATTTTCTCCTATAAATTTAATACCTGATAAAAAGGCTTCCCTCACATAGGAAGAAGGACAGCCTTTTGCTACTGCAACAACCTCAATTTTTTCTTTGTCTCTTCCTATGCGAGAGGCTACTCTATCTATCTCCTCTTTTACTTTTTCCCAGTTTCTTTTAATATAACTTAAATCTTCTTCCATATTTCATTTATCCTCTCAAATTTTACAACTTTTAGCCATAAAATAAAAGATTCCATAGAATAGAATTTTATCAATAAGTATTTCTACTCTTCAATATTTTTCGTTTTGGAACACGGAAGAGAGATGGTATCCCCCTAATGGACACTTGGATACTAAAGTTATCTGAGTAGGAGAAGCGAAAAAAACATGGCCATTTCATTTTTATGGTATCCTTATTCAAAATACTAAGTATAAAATATCCATTTTGAATTAATTCATAATAATGTTACTAAAATAACCTACTAACTATAAGCTCGTATAGGAGATACATGCCTACTCCAGTCAAAAAAGAAACTGTTGACCTCAAAAATACACTTTTTACTATAAACTCATTACTATAAGCTAAGTTATTCAAGGTATTACCTAAAACTATTAAGATAAAAAGGATAAGCCCCCTACCAGAATCCATTGGCTCTTTAAAAACTTTACTAATAAGAAATAAAAAGGCCACAAACATTAATATTATTTCTATAGTTCTAATAATAATTTCTCTCCTGTTAATAGAGATTTTCATTTTTCACCCCCTAAAGTCCCAGAAGATAGTATATGAAGTATATTCCAGCACTTATTAGAAGATATAGTATAACTCACAGTTCTTACTATAATTTTTTGTATCTATAACATTTCCATAAAGCTGTCCCTCAACTTTTTCCAATTCTCCGTCAATTAGCTCAGAGTTTTTATTTCTTAAATTTTTTAAACATATATTTTTCAAAAGGATAAACAATGAAATCTACAATGAACACAATAACAAATGTTATTATAACTTTTATCAAAAATCTCTGAAAAGAGGTTATTGAAAAATCTCTATTTTTTATAAAAGGTATTAAATCCATTAATACAAAAATTACTAAAAACCATACTATAACTCTGATTAAGCTAAAATTCTCAACATAACCTTTCCACCATCTTAACATACATAATCCCCCCTTAAATTGTAATTACTACTTAGAAGTAGTATTCTTAATGCAATTTTCCAAATTCTCTCAAATCCCAATTCTATTTTCTATATAATACACTGAGAAAATAGATGCTAGCATAGGAATATTAAAGAGAATGAGGCAATTTTAAGCATAAAACTCAGCCTCTTCTTATATAAATAAAACCAATATTTCTATCTTTTGTTTTATCTCTTCTATAGGAATAAAAATTTAAATTGCATTTTGTACATATTCCTGAAAGATCTACATTCTCTTTTGGTATGTTTAGATCCCAAAATTGGGAAGTTATAAAGCTTGGTAGATCAAAATAAAAACTATTTTCTCTCTCTTCCAAATATTTCTTATCTTCTTCAGATAATTTTTCTATGAAATCTTCCTTAACCTGAAAACAACAATTTTGAATTCCTGGACCTACCGCCAAATAGATTTCATTAGGATGTAAATCATATTGTGTTAACATTTCTTGAACTACTTTAAAAGGTAATCTTTTCAAAGCTCCTCGCCATCCTGAGTGTATTAATCCTACCAAGGGAATTTTTGGAGAATATACATAAATAGGGAAACAGTCCGCAAAAAACATTACTATAATTCTTCCCTTTTCAGATGTTAACAAAGCATCTGTTTTATGTACAATCTTAGGAAATATTAAATTCTTTTTATCATCAATATAACGAAAACTATCTCCATGTATTTGCTCTGCAAACACCCAATTCCTAAAAGGAATTTTTGTAAATCTATAAAAAAGAATAGCGGACTTCATATTTTTAAAATTAAGAGATAAATTGAAAGATAAAGGAGCTGAAACAAAACCATGGGATACTTCTGGAAATCTATTAAGTAATTCTGAAGCCCAAAAATTATTTCTCAACATACTCCACAGGCTTTGCACCCCTCAAAGCATTTATGAGTGATTTTTCCTTGATATGCCTTTTCCCTTTCTCTCCAAAGATACTCCTTTTTAACACCGATATCTATCACATTCCACGGGAAAAATTCATCTTTATCTCTTTCTCTAAATAAATAAAACTCTATTAATTCTTTAAAGTTTTTATAAATCTTTTTAGAATTGTATAAATAATTCCAAATTATTGATATTCTCCTATCACCCCTACTAATAAGTCCCTGAACTAAACTTGAATACACATCTTCATGTTCAATTTTTATATTTCTTTTTCCTGAGAACTTATCCGACAAATATTTATAGGCAGTTATATAATAATCAACATCTTGCATTTTCTCCCATTGAAATGGAGTATGAGGTTTTGGAACAAAAGGAGAAATACTAATTGATACATGAGTTTTGCTTAATATACTACTAATTTCATCCACTAATTTGTAAATTTCCTCCAAATCTTTTGAGGTTTCTGTAGGCAATCCAATCATGAAATATAGTTTTAAATTTTTAATATGAAAATCTTTTAATTTTCCTACAAAATTTATTATATCTTCGTTAGAAAAATTTTTATTAATCACACTCCTTAACCTATCACTTCCAGTTTCAGGAGCAATAGTTAATGTTTTTTGCTTCGAATGAGTTATTATCTCTAAAATATTATCATCAATTTGATCTAATCTCAAAGAAGATAAAGACAGTAAAATTTCATTATCCTCTATAAAACTTTTTAAATCATTCCAAGGTATACTCTTATCTATAGAAGGAAGAATAAGACCTATTCTAACATTATCACTAAAATATTTTGTTATTTCAAACATGTTAGTTAAAATATCCTTCCTTCTAAATGGTCTATAAAAGTATCCTGCAAGACAAAATCTACATTGATGAATGCAACCCCTAACTCCCTCCAATAAAACCATGTTTGGAAAAACAGATTTAGGACTTGTAATACAGGAAAAAGAAACTAAGGAGGAGAAATTTTTGCTAACTCTTTTCTTAATAGGTAATCTTTGTAAAGACTCATATTTTAAGATCTTCCCATCATTACCATAGAAAGGAGTACTAAATCTTGGTATATAAACTCCTTCAAGAGAAGAAACTTTTTCTAAAAAAGTAATTTTGTCCCAATTTTTTTCTTTCTTTAAAATCAAATACTCAGAAAATTCTTTAATGAAATCTTCTGCTTCACCTATAAAAATTAAATCAAAAACTTCAGCAAGAGGCTCGGGATTTGAGCTTATTGCAATTCCTCCTGCCATAATTAAAGGATAATTTTCGTCTCTATCTTTAGAAAAAATCGGGACCTTTTCTAAGTTTAAAATTCTAATAACATTGAAATAATCCATCTCAAAACTCAATGAGAATGCCCAGATATCGAAGTCAATTGCAGGTCTTTGGGTTTCTATGGAGTAAAGAGGAAAACTTGTATTTTTGGGAAATTCATCGGGAATATAAGCCCTCTCACATAAGATCCCTTTTTGGTCATTGAAGTATTTATATACACTTAAATATCCAAGATTTCCTAATGACAAAGAGTATCTATTAGGAAAAATCAAAAGTATACTAACATCTCCGCCTTTTTTCGACAGTTTATATCCTTTTTCTTGCTCTTTTAACTCTTTAATCTGCTTTATAAAGTACCAATTCAACGTTTATCTTTTGGATTGTTTTGCTGTTTTAATAGGAATGGAGGTAATTCAAAATCTCCAACCAAATGAGCATAATTCTGCTCAATCTCCTTTTTATTTACCTCCTTAAATACCTCGTTCTGTTCAAACCCAGTAGCCACAATAGTAACTTTCATTGCTCCTTCCATCTCGTCATTTGCTACTAAACCAAATTTTACATTTGCTTCCGGATCAGCATTTTGAATAATCATTTCTGCAAGCTCATTTATCTCATTCATATTAAAATCTTTCCCACAGGTTATGTTAAATATTACCCCTTTAGCACCATTTATAGAAATATCAAGAATAGGACTGTTTAAAGCCATTTTTGCAGCTTCCTTTGCTCTATTTTCACCTTTTCCAACACCTATCCCTAAATAGGCAGTACCAGCCTTACTCATTATAGATTTTAAATCATTGAAGTCTATATTAATTATACCTGTACCATTAACAATTTCGGAAACTCCCTGTACTGCTTGTCTCAAAACATCATCTGCTAATTTAAAGGCTTCTAAAACAGGAAGATTTCTATCTGAAAGCTGTAACAGTTTATCATTATTAATTATAATTACAGAGTCTACTTTTTCTTTAAGTCTCTCAACACCTTCTTTTGCTGTTGCTCTCTTCTTTCTAAGCTCAAAAGAAAAAGGTAATGTTACTACTGCAACAACTAAATCTGCACACTCTCTTGCAATATCCGCAATAACAGGAGAAGCTCCTGTTCCAGTACCTCCTCCCATTCCAGCTGTAATAAAAACCATATCCGCACCTTGTAAATATTCCCTAATTATCTCCTCGCTTTCCAATGCTGCTTTCTCTGCAATTTTAGGATCTCCTCCAGCTCCTAATCCTTTTGTGAGCTCAGCCCCAATTTGTATTTTTATAGGTGCTTTACTTGTTTGCAGTACAGCCACATCAGTATTAACTGCAATAAACTCCACCCCATGAACACCAGCATCAATCATTCTGTTAATAGCATTTCCTCCAGCTCCCCCAACTCCAACCACTTTTATTACCGGTATCTTTTTCATATTTATATCTTGAGACTCTAAAAGTTTTTGTGACAACAATTTTGACTCCCCCTTTCAACTTCTTAAGACTCAGTAAAGGGTCTAAAAAACCCCATAAATTTTTCTTTTAAAGATGTAAACCAAGGTTGCTTTTTATCATAAATTTTCATATCTTTTTTAATCCTTAAAAGAGCACCCATAGCTACTGTAAAAAAATATGCATCATTTCCTCTCATATAAGAGGTAAGAATACTCGGACATCTTCTTTTCACAGGTATTTTTAAAAAGTTTGAAGCAAATTCTTCAATCCCATCTAATAAGGCAGTACCACCTGTAATTATTAATCCTCCTGGTAGTAAATCTAAGGGATAACTTAATTCTTGAAACTTCCTATCTATATAGTACAAGATTTGCTCTACTCTCGGTTGTATTATCTCTTTTAATTGATTAGAATTAATAGTTACCTTGTCTCCCTGCAAAGTAGTTACCTCTAATGATTTATTAACATCTTTAAGGGATCCAATTAGTATTTTCGCTTTTTCTGCCTCTTCAGGTTTTAATCTTAATCCTATTGCAATATCCTTCGTTATTCTTTCCCCTCCTAATCTTAAAACTCCTGTAGAAATAAGACTACCTTCCTTATATACTGCTAAATGACTTAAATCTCCACCTATATCAGCCAAAGCCACACCTAAGTTCATTTCGTCTTCTGTTAGTATAGCCTCTGATAGAGCTACTTCTTTTGGTATAAACCCTTCAATATAGAGATTTGCCCTTTGCATTACATTTATTACATTTCTTATTTGAGATACATCATGGGTTATTAGTATAACATCTGCTTCTAATCTTGTTCCTGTAAGCCCTACAGGATTTTCTATATTATTTTGTCCATCAACTCGAAACTCTTTCTTTAATGCATATATTATCTCTTTATTTGGAGGAAGTAAAGTGGTTTTTGCAGTTTCAATTACTCTTTCCACATCTTTACTTGTAATTTCTTGATTTTTATTTTTTATTATTACAACCCCTTTGCTCTGTATGGGAACTGTACTTTCATTTCCAATAGCTACAACCACCCTTGGAGATACTTTTTTCCCTAACATTTTTTCCGCTCTTTCGACTGCCTCAGAAACACATGAGCTCGCACTATTCATATCTACTATATTTCCAAATTGAATCCCCTGAGAAGGAACAATGGAGTATCCTAATATCTCTATCTCCTTCTCTATATTACCTATTATTGCAGCAATCTTCGAAGAACCTAAATCCAAGGCTAAAAAAATATCGGACATTCAATTTATCCCCTAATCACAGGAATACTAAATCTAAAATCAAAATACTTAGCATTTAACTCCTTAAATAGGGTTTTGAAATCTTTCAAATTTTCTTTATAATTCTTGTAATCAAATAAGATTCTCTTATCATCAGAGTAAACCACAAAATATTTTGAAAAAAGCTCAACCTCCTTTATATTTATAGAACCAAAGCTTTTAATTAATAGAACAATATCCTTTATGGGCAAATTATTATAATCCTTTACTGTAATCGTATTGTCATGCCTTTTAATATTCTTCATGATCATGCACTTTTGACTTATAAAATATTCTTTACTTTTTGATAGAATATGAATCCAAGTATATTCTTCTTCCCAGCTCACTTTTAAGGACCAAGGATATCTTTTAATACTCTTTATAATAAAACCTTTCTCGATAAAAATTTTTTCTAACTCTTGCGAATTAATACGAATCATAAATTTTCTATAAAATTTGTCCTTAACAATCTTATAAACATTCTCATTATAAGGATCAATCCTTACATATAATATAAATCCCATCGAAATTATTATTAGAAATATAAAAAAACATAAAAACTTTTTCATAAATCTTTACCAAACCTTTATTTCCAGTTCTAATGAAATATTAAATTTTTTATATACCTTTTCTTTTACAATTTCAATGATATTCATCACATCTTTTGCCTTCCCTTCACCAAGATTAACAATTATATTTGCATGTTCGTAAGACACCATAACATTTCCAACTCTATATCCTTTCAATCCAACTTGCTCTATCAGATAACCAGCGCTTTGATTTGGAGGATTTTTAAAAATACTACCTGCTGATGGAAGTTTAGGCAATTTTCTATTTCTTTCATAGAGATATCTCAATATTTTATCTTTTGTCTTACCACCATCTTGTTCAAAAACCTTTAAATATACCGACTTTATAACAATGCCCTCATTAATATTTGATCTTCTGTAGCTAAATACTAAATCCTCTCTTCTTAAGGTTTTTTCTCTTAAATCCTTGTCAATTATATCCACCATTTCCACACACTTTCCAATAGCCTCTCCCCAAGCACCTGCGTTACCAAAGACAGCACCTCCAATATTTCCTGGAATACCAGCTAAAAATTCCAGTCCTCCCAGATTATTATTCACAAGATAAGATAGAAGATCTGAAATTAAACATCCTGCCTCCACCCTTATAATTCCACGTTCTACCCTATTTATACTTCCAAGAGATCTATTTATTTTAATAACTATTCCCTCTACTCCTTCATCTGAAACTAAAATATTACTACCTTGTCCCATAATTCTATATGGAATCTTTTCTCTATTGCATTTATCAATAACCTCGTAAACATCATCCCATACTTTAGGTATTACAAGAAAATCTGCTGTTCCTCCAATCTTAAAGGAAGTGTGCCTTGCTATTGGTTCTTTTTCCAAAATTAAGCCTTTAATTTTCCTATTAATGAGAGTACTCAACTTTATTCTCCTTTAGATCTTTTGTAAGAAGAGCCTCCCCTACTTTGTAAATATCTCCAGCCCCCAAGGTTAAAAATATATCTCCGTCCCTTAAAATCTCTTTTGCTTTTTTAGCAACCTCAATAAGATTCTCACAGTAGTAAACTTCCTTTTCCGGATATTTTTCCACATAAATATCATAGATATTCTTACCAGAAACTCCTGGAATAGGTTTTTCTCCAGCAGAATAGATATCTGTAATTATTAAAACATCAGATAATTCTAAAGCCTCCGCCAATTCTTTACTCAAATAATAGGTTCTTGTATATCTATGGGGTTGAAAAGCTACTACAAGTCTTCTATCATAAAGTTTCAAAGTATTTAAAGTTGCTTTTATCTCTGTCGGATGGTGTCCATAGTCATCAAAAACAAGAACATTATTTATATTACCCTTAAATTGAATCCTTCTCTGAACTCCTCTAAAAGATTCCAAGGCTTTAATACCAGCATTTATATCAATTCCCAAGACATAGGAGATAGCTATTGCAGATAAAGCATTAAGTATATTATGAAGCCCTGAAACATTCAATCTAATTTTACCTAACTCTTTCCCTTTATAATAAACCTTAAATTCGGAAAAATTAGGTTGAATATTTAAAACCTCAGGATAAAAATCATTATTTTTATCTAAACCATAAGTATAATAAGTCCTTTTAATATTTGGCAAAATTTCCCTAACATATTGGCTTTCTGTCCCTATAATAACAAATCCGTCCTCAGGAACCTTCTCTATCATCTTCAAAAAAGCCGTCTTAATATTTTCAATTGTTTTATAATAATCTAAATGGTCATTATCAATATTTGTTATAACCAATGCATATGGGAAAAGTTTTAGCATAGAACCGTCACTTTCATCTGCCTCAGCAACTAAATACTCCCCTTTTCCGAGCTTAGCATTTCCTCCGAAATCCTCAACTTCTCCTCCTACTAAAACTGTTGGATCTAATCCTGCTTTTTCTAAAACAAGAGCAATCATTGAAGTTGTAGTAGTTTTTCCATGAGCCCCTGCAATTAAAATTGATTTCTTCTCTTTAGTTAAAAGTGATAATAATTCTCCCCTTTGTATAATAGGTATATTGTTTTCTTTAGCAGTAATAACCTCTATATTATTTTCAGGAATAGCAGAAGATACAACAACAACATCAACATTTTTTACCTGCTCCGCTCTATGACCAACAAAAATTTTCACTCCTTTAGAGCGCAGTCTTATTGTTGATAAGTTCTCTTGAAGATCTGATCCAGACACTTGATAGCCTTCTTCTGCCAATATATAAGCCAGTGCACTCATCCCCGATCCTGCAATCCCTACAAAATGGAACTTTTCCCAAGAAAGCAAATCAATTCCTCCCTTCCAAATAATCTTTTAATATTCCCCAAAATATCTCTCTTCCATCAGGTAAATTTAATGGTTTTACCTTTTTATCTCCCCATTCAACGATCTTTTCAATCAAAACACTTTCAGAAAGATCCGATTCCTTAATTATAGTTCCAAAACCCTTTTCAACAGCTATTTTAGCATTTAAGTATTGGTGATTATCCTTTGCGTATGGATATGGAATATAAATAGCAGGAAGTCCTGCATAAAGAAACTGATATATTGTTGTTGCTCCAGCCCTACTTATTGCAAGATCCGATGCTCTTATAGCTTTTTCCATCTCATTTATAAAAGGTGTTGGTCTATATCCTTTAAACATCCATTCTTCTGGGATATCTTTTATATATTCTGAAAACAAATTTTCACCAATTTGATGGAAAATTTCCCAATTCATATCTAACAATATGGGAATTATTTTTTTCACGATCTCATTTATTTTTCTTGCCCCCTGACTTCCTCCCGTTATGAGGAGAAGTTTTTTATTTAAATTAAATCCTAACTCTTTTTTACAACTCTCTTTATCTATTGTCAACTGTTCCTTTCTAACAAAATTTCCAGTATAAAAAATATTCTTATTTTTCAAAAATTTTTTAGTTTCAGGAAAACTAATAGCTATTCCCTTTGCAAGAGGAGAGAAATATTTAATAACTTTTCCGGGGATAACATTCTGTTCATGCATATAAAAAGGATATCTCCAAAATACTGCGTTAATTAAAACAGGTACTGAAATGTAACTCCCAAAAATTACAAATAAATCTGGTTTTAACTTTCTTATGATTTTTTCTACCTCATAAAAAGCCTTAATATAATCCCAAGGTCTTAATTCAATAGCCCTTGGTAATGATATTCCATAAAAAGGAAATTTATCCTTTAGTAATTTTGATTCAATACCATTTTTTCTTCCAATAAAAATTATATTTATATCTCTACTATTATTCATTATATAATCCGCCAAATTCATAGCAGGATATAAATGTCCACCTGTTCCTCCAGCCACAAAAATAATATTTCTCATTCCTTCCATCTCCTTAAAGAGCTAATTTTCAAAAGTATACCAACTAATATCCAGTTACTAATCAAGGAGGACCCTCCAAAACTGATAAAAGGTAAAGGAAGCCCCATAACTGGCAAAAAACCTAATGTCATGGAAATATTTAAAAGAATTTGCCATGACCATAAACTTAAAATTCCACATAGCAATAAATAATTAAATAAATCCTTCTCTTCTTTTGCTAAGATAAAAATAGAATATATCAGATAAAAATATGAGAAAACTATAAGGAACCCTGCTATCCATCCACCTTCACTTAATATTACTGGAAAAATAAAGTCATTGTGAGATTCTGGCAAATAAATCTTATACTGATCTCTACCCCATCCCTTGCCAAAAAGTCCACTATCCTTTATTAAATTGAGGGCATAACTTTGTTGATATGTACTAAAAAGAGGAAATGTAATGCCACTGCCATTGCTTAAGCGGTTGTGGACATAAGTTTTCGATTTTGCAAAAATAAAGGCTATGGAGACAAACAATACAAATATTAAAAACAATTTCTTAGCATCATAGTTAGCCAGGAACAAAACAGAAAAAGTTGTCAGTATAAATAGAAAAAGCATACTGAAATTAGGTTGAAGAGCTAATGCTATTCCTATTAATGCCAGAAATATAAAAATCCATTTAATATAATCAAATTCTATGTTATTTTTGGCTTTTGATAGAAAGGAGGCTAAAAATATAACCCAGAATATCTTCACAAACTCCGATGGTTGAAACTGAATTATTCCTAAATTAATCCATCTACTAACCCCTCTTGCTTCTTCTCCAATACCTTTTATGAACACTGCATAAAGGGAGATAAGAGAAAGGATGAAGAATAAAAGGGCACCCCTTTTCCAAAATTCAAGAGATGGTATATATACAAAAAATGCAATGGCAATACCTAAAAGTAGATATATTAATTGGTGTTGAATGAAATAATATCTATTTCCAAGATATAATTCCGCCCATCTCCAACTTGCGGTTAAGATGGCGATTAAGCCAAATAAGGATAAAATCAGAGAAATAATAAAAATATTTTTATCTACTCTCACTTTTTATCCTTTCCACTATACTTCTAAAAACATTTCCTCTCTCCTTATAATCAGTAAACATATCAAAGCTAGCACAGGCAGGAGAAAGAAGAATTATATCATCTTTTGAAGAGTCTAAATAAGCATGTCTCACAGCAGACTCCAATGAATCCTCTAAAGAATAATCCAAATTAAATTTTTTAGCTAACTCTTCCATAATCTCTTTCGTCTCACCTATTAAATATAGCTTCTTAACTTTATTCTTTGAGATTTCTGTAAATAGTTCTGTAAAATCAAAGTTTTTATTTCTTCCACCAAGAATCAACATCTTAGGACTATCAAAAGACCTTATTGCGGATATTGTAGAAATAGGGTTTGTTGCTTTTGAATCATTTATAAATTTTCTTCCATTAATCTCCCCAACAAGTTCTAAGGCATGGGGAATCCCATTAAAATTGTTGCCAAGCCAATATATATTCTCTTCATCAACTCCCAAAATAAGCCCAACTAATGTAGCTACCATGAAATTTTGTAATAAAACCCTATTCCAAAGACTCTTCAGTGGTAACTTTATAAATCCCTCTTTATCCATCAATCTATAAACAATTCTTTCTTTTTCTACATCCAAATAAACTCCTTCATCAATTTTAGAAAGAGAAAAGAAGAACTTTTTGCCTCTTTGTTCAAGAAGGCTCTTTCTAATCTCATACTGATCATAAAAACCAATAGCAAAATCTTCTTCTTTTTGATTCTTAAATATATTCAATTTAGCTTGCTTATACTCCTCCATACTCTTATATCTATCCATATGATCAGGATAAAAATTTATAAATCCAGCTATTTTAGGTCTGAAATCCTCAATATCTTCCAATTGAAAACTACTTACTTCTAATACGAAGTATCCATTATCTAAAGAATCAACCTTTTGAATAAATGGAATTCCTATATTACCAGCCAAAACCACATCAAAACCTTGTTTCTTCAATAATTCATATATCATGGTAGTTGTCGTAGATTTTCCTTTTGTACCCGTAATACCTATAATAGGTACCTTACAAAATTTATAAGCAAGCTCAATCTCCCCTATTACTCTAATTCCCTTCTTCTTTGCTTCCTTATAAATTGGGTTTTCTTTAGGTATGCCGGGACTTACTACTACAAGATCCAATTCATTTAACAAAGAAAGAGGATGCTCTCCAAATATGTACTCTATACCTTTCTCTTTAAATGTGGGAATATGATTTAAAAAATTTTCCTCTTTTTTAATATCGTTAACAATTACATCTGCCCCTTTCTCTTTTAAAAATAAGGCAGAATAAAAACCGCTTTCTCCCAAACCTAAAACTAAAACCCTCTTACCCTTTAAAGATAAGTCCATAAAATGAAGCCTCCTATCAATATTAATAAATGTAGAATATAAAACCTTCCTACAACTTTTGTTTCCTTCCAGCCACTAAGCTCAAAATGATGGTGCAATGGACTCATTTTAAAAATTCTTCTTTTTTTCAATTTGTAGAAAGCTACCTGAATAAAGACCGATAATGATTCTAAAAATGGTATACCACTAACAAATAAAAATAACGCTTCTGTTTTTGACAAAACCAGTAGGCTTGCAAGGGCAGAACCTAAAGAAAAAGCACCCACATCTCCCATAATAATCTCCGCGGGATGGACATTAAACCATAAAAAGCCCAAAATTGCAGATATAAGACAGACAGTCGCCACAGCATTCATAAAATCATTCCTAATTAATAGGAAAATTAGAAGAAAAATCAAAGAGATTAAAGAAATACCACCTCCAAGACCATCCAATCCATCTGTTAAATTTATAGCATTTGGGAGATAGGTAAAAAGCAATACAAAAAATATGGGATATAAAATTCCTAAATTCCAAGAGTGATTATTCGTATAAATGTATGTATTCTTTGGAGCAAATATATATAGAAATATTGAAATTATTAAGGTTATTATTATTTTTCTTAGTGGTTTTATTCCATAATCTTTATTTATTAACAAGAGGATATCATCTAATAAGCCAAAAAGCCCCATTAATATAGTAGAAAGGGCAAAGAAAAAAGTATTTTTATGGAATAAAAAGGGGATCATTATTACAAGAAAAATAAGACCTCCCATTACGGGTGTCCCTTCTTTTTTGTAATGCTCTGTGGGTCCCTCTTTTCTTATATGCTTTCCAATCTTATATTTCTTTAAGAGAAAAATCAAAAATCTCGTTAAGAATAAAGATAAAATAAAAGCAAGTATAAAAATTAATAGTAGACTATTCATTTTTCTCCTCCAAATACTTAACAAAATTTTCCATCTTCATACCTCTTGAGCCCTTTACTAATATTAAATCATTTTCTCTTATTTCATTTAAAATCATTTCTAAAAGAGCTTGAAAATCTTTTTCACAATATATTTTACGGTCACTCTCTAATTTTTCTTTTAAGCTTGCTAAAGCTTTTTCCATCTCTTCCCCATAAAGAAAAAGGAGGTCCGTCCTTTCTAAAGCTTTTAAAATAATCTGTCTATGTAATTCCAAGCTATAATCTCCAAGCTCCAACATATCACCAAGTACGGCTATTTTTCTTTTTCCATGTGAATAAGCCTTAAGGAAATTTAGAGCAACCAATACTGAGTCAGGGTTTGCATTATATGTATCATTTATGATTACAGAATTTTTAACTCCCTTTAATATACTTAGCCTCATAGGGGGAAACTTTAATTCTACTTTCTCCCCAATTTCCTCTATCTTATTAGGAAAATTTAGCCAAAATAGGGTTAAACTTGCGATAAGATTATGATATATTTCTTGAGGATAGATAGGTACAGTCAATTTTATCTTTTTACCATCTGGAAATTTTATTCCTAATTTTGCATTATTTTCGTAATATTCAACTTCTCCTACTATATCATTTTCTTTATCAAAACCAAATCTTAGCTTGTTATAATTGAGAGAATCATATATTCTTACGCACCATTCATTATCACCATTTAGCAGTGCCCATCCCTTGGGATTTAAATATTCAAAAATTTCAGCCTTTGCCTTTGCAATATTCTCTTGAGACCCTAATATACCTATATGGGCAGTCCCTATATTTGTAATCACTGCAAAGTCTGGTCTTGCAATTTTACTTAGCAATTTAATTTGTCCTAATCCTCTCATAGCAAGTTCTAAAATTAAGTAATCATAAGAATTTTCAGTATCTAAAATGGTAAGAGGCACTCCTATTTCGTTATTAAAATTTTCCTTACTATAATTTACAGAAGCAAACTCTTTAAAAATAGAATAAGTAAAGTATTTTGTTGTTGTTTTACCAGAACTACCAGTAATCCCAATAACCTTAAAGTTTTCTCTATTTCTATAATACTCCGCTAACTTCCAAAGAGAAGATAAAGTATCTTCTACCTCTATAGCAAATTTACACTTTTGAAATGCACTTTCATTTATATTTCTACTAAAAATAAACCCTACAGCCCCATTCCTTAAAGCATCATCTATAAAGTCATGACCATCATACTTCTCACCTTTAATAGGTATAAATAGGGAATTTTCTTTATATTTTCTCGAATCTGTAGAAACAGAGCTTACCTCATAACCTAAATCTCCCTTTATAAGTTTTCCATTTATAGCCTCTAAAATCTCTTTAACTCTTAGCTTCATGGGACTTTCTCTCTCTAAGATATTTTTGAGCAACCTCTTTATCACTAAAATGTATTTTTTCTGATCCTATTATTTGATAATCCTCATGACCTTTCCCAGCTATAATTACACTATCTCCTTGCTTTGCTACTTCAATAGCATGCTTTATTGCCAATTCTCTATTTTCAATCACAACATAGTCTTTAAAGCCAGAGCCTTTAATTCCTTCTTCTATTTCTCTTATTATCTTATAAGGATCCTCATTTCTTGGATTGTCAGAAGTTATTATCACATAGTCTGCAAGTTTACCCGCAATCTCTCCCATCTTTGGTCTTTTAAAAGGATCCCTATCTCCTCCACAACCAAAAACCAATATTTTTCTTCCCTTTGTAAACTCTGAAACTGTAGATAAAATGTTGTTAAGTCCATCAGGAGTATGGGCATAATCAATAATAACGGAAAAATTTTGCCCTTCATCTACAAACTCTAATCTACCAGGCACGCCATTAAAAGATTCCCATGCGTATTTAATGTTTTCTAAATCCTCATCAAGACCTATCAATACTCCTGTGGCTAAAAGAATATTATAGACATTAAACTTTCCTCTCAATTTCAAATTTAAATCTAAATCACCTTTAGGGGTAGATATTAACAACTTTAAACCTTCTTCTCTATTTTCCCAATGACTTACATATAAATCCACTTTATCATAAAGAGAGCACCAAATAGTTTTATTATTGATAAATACTTGTTTTACCCAATCATCATCCTTGTTTAAAACCCCAAAACCATCTCTTTTAAGTAAATTAAAAATCTTCTTCTTGGCACTAAAATATTCTTCCATTGTATGATGAAAATCCAAATGATCTTGAGTTAAATTAGTAAAGACAGCTCCATCTATATATAAATCTTCAGTTCTTCTAAGAGCTAATGCATGGGAAGATATTTCCATAGAAACATATTTAATTCCTTTTTCCACCATTTTCTTTAACAGTGATTGTAATTCCGGTGGTTGAGGAGTAGTGAAATTAGTACTAAGGGTTTCTTCATCTAATTTATTATAAATGGTCCCAATAAGTCCTGCTTTCTCCCCCTTTGTTTTCCAATAGTGGTATAGAAGATGGGTTACAGTAGTCTTCCCATTAGTCCCTGTAACTCCTATAATAGTTAATTTTTGAGATGGGAAGTCGTTAAACCAGGCAGAAAGCCTTCCAAGAACTTTTTGGATATCTCTAACTTGAACATAAGAAATGTTATCCACGAAATAATCCTCTGACAATTCTCCGCTGAATATGATACATATAGCCCCATTTTCTATAGCGGATTTTATATATTTTTTTCCATCTTCTTTTTGTCCTGGCATAGCAAAGAATACGTAATTTTCTTTTACGTTTCTTGAATCCACTGAAATACCCGAAATATATTCAGGTACTTTTCCCTTTACACTTATAATTTCTTCTTTTACATAATCTAATCCTTCTTTAAAATTTTTCATTTTGCACCCACCTTCCATCATAAATAACTAATCTTTTAGCAATTTCTTTAAAAATTGGCACCACTGTATCCTTTGCATACTTACCAATTTTAGGCTCTAACAGTATAACAATAATAGCATATGTTTTATTCTGTAGAAATAAGAAACCGTAAAAAAGATGATTATAAACCCCAGGAATATATCCATTATCCTTTGCAACCTGTGCAGTTCCTGTTTTCCCTGCTATTTTTAATCCTTTCAAATTTAGATTACTCGCCGTTCCTCGTTCTACAACTCCAAACATGTAAGAAAGAATCTTCTTTGATGTGTCTGGAGACACAACAGAAAATTCTTCTGTTTTATCATTGTATATATTTTTCCCTTTTAAGTCCTCTATTTTTTTAATCAAATGTAAAGTCTTTAAATTTCCATTATTTCCAACGTAGCTTAAAAGCCATAAGATCTTCAAGGGTGTAAAACCTATGCCTTGTCCAAAACCTAAAGTACCTTTTGTAAATTTGCTACTATTAATGTCAGGAATGAGGGAGTCTTTCAAAGTTAGATTTATATCACTATCAATCGGATCTAATATATGAAGTCTCTTAAAATATTTATACCAAACAGAGTTTGGTATTTTTTGTGCTAAATGATAAAAATAAATATTACATGATTTTTCAATAGCTTTTTCCAAGTTTACTTTCCCATGTTCTTCTGTACACCTTATTGTATGACCATTAACCTTTTCCTCACCTCTACACTCAACTGTTTCATTTAGATTAACTATTCCCTCTTCTAATGCAATGCTCGCAGTTATTATCTTAAAAACAGAACCTGGCTCAATTATAAAATTTATAGGATTTTTTTCATGAATTTTATCTATTAGTGAATCTAAACTTTCTCTATAATCATAGTCGGGAAGCATAGAAAAAGCTAAAATCTCACCTGAAGATACATCCAAAATGCCTATATATCCACCTTTTGCTTTATACTTCTCTACTCCTTCTCTTAAATAATTTGCACATGTAGCTTGCAAATCCTTATCTATAGTTAAATAAACATTATTCCCTTCTCTCAACCATTGATCTAATACTGCTTCTAATCCATATAGACCCTGATTATCTACTCCTACAAAACCAAGTAGAGGAGATGTGGCTACCGACAAATGGTAATTTCTGTATTTCTCATCAACAAGAAAAATCTTGTTGTAAGAAAGAAGATTACTTAACTTTTCAATCTCGGAGTATCCTAAAATTCTTTTTACCCAAACAAAATTAGATTTCATATTCAATTTTTCTGACAACACTTTTTCAGGCAAATTTAGGATTTTACTTAATTTTCTAATTATTTTTTCTTTCTCACTCTCCCCAATGTTTAAAGGGTTAACTACCAAAGATTTTCTATAACAATTACTAACAAGCTCGTTGCCATTTCTGTCTAATATCTTTCCTCTATTAATCTGAATATCATTTCCAAACTGATTTCCATAAATGTTAAAATTAACCTGAAAGGTTAATAAAATGACCTCTATAGAGATCATGCATATAAACCAAAATAATGTTAATATTCTTAATCTCTTTTTGTTATTCATTGGGCTTCACAAAATATATCTTATCTATACTGATAACCTTCTCGTTTCTAACTTTTATTTTTAGAGCCTCCTTTGGATAAACAAATCCCATTCGCAGGGCTTTCTCCTCTAATTCAGTTAAATTTATGCTTTTTAACAGAGCATTCTCGTAATAAATTTTTTCTTCTTCAAGATTTTGTATTAATTTCAATAACTTTCTATTTTCTTCCTTTAATTTTGATGCTTCTATATTTATAAGAACAGAGGCGAAAATCAATATTAATATCAATAAAATTAGTTTCATATTCATGTTTTCTCTCCCACCCTCATTTTCGCACTTCTTGCCCTTTGGTTCATTCTAATTTCCTCATAAGAAGGTCTTAAGACCTTCTTTGTTATAATTTCCATTTCTCCCTCTTTTTCCTTATCCTTTAAAAAATTTTTTATTATCCTGTCTTCTAAAGAATGATATGATATAACTACTAACCTTCCACCTTTCCTAATAAAGGGCAAGATTCTATGTAATGTATTTTCAAATACCTTCAATTCTTTATTAACTTCAATTCTCAAAGCCTGAAAGGCACGCGTAGCGGGATGAATCCTTCCTTTCTTAGGAATAATCTTTTCTACAACAGACACTAAATCTTCAACCTTCTTAAAAGCCTTTTTCTTTCTCTCTTCACATATTGCCATTGCTAATTTTCTGTAATAAGGCTCCTCCCCATAATCTCTAAAAACCCGCTCTAATTCATTCACTGAATAATTATTAAGTATATATTCAGCAGTCAAATTTTCATCTTTAGAAAATCTCATATCTAAAGGCTCATCTAATCTTTTAAAAGAAAACCCTCTTTTACTAATTTCCAATTGATAAGATGAAAGTCCTAAGTCAAAGAAAATACCATCCACATATTTTATACCCTTTTTCTCCAAAAATTCTGGAATTTTCTCATATGATTCATTTACTAAGATGAAGTTTGATGATATCTCTTTCAATTTTTTCTCTGTTATAGCAATTTCTTCAGAATCCTTATCAAAACCTATTAATAATCCATCCTTTAATCTTTTTAGAATCTCCCCAGCATGCCCTCCTAAACCAACCGTTGCATCAATATATATTCCATTAGGACGAATATTTAAGTAATCAACAACCTCCTTTAGCATTACAGGAATATGTATCATTTCCATGATCTTTCCACCTTTTCATTTATTTCTTTCAATTTTTCTAATAAATCTACTTGCTTTTTAAATTTCTCCCAATTTTCTTTATTCCAAACCTCTATATATTTTCCTACCCCAATTATTACCACGTCCTTATCTAATTCTGCATATTCCCTTAAATAAACTGGTATTAAAACTCTGCCTAATTTATCCCAACATCCCTCTACAGAGCTGGAAAACCAAAACCTTTTTAAATTAATAGATGCTTCATCAGTTGGGGAGAAACTTAGAAGGAACTCTGAAAATTTCATCCATTCCTCAATGGTGTAGAGATGAAGACATTTATTAAAACCACGGGTAATATAAAATTTATCACCTAATTCTTGCCTAAATACATTAGGGATGGTTAATCTTCCTTTTTCATCCAAAGAGTGAATATATTCCCCAATAAACATAAAATCCCCTTTATCTTCCACCCATTTCCACCAATTTCCACCTTTGATTATAGCACTATTATAGATGGAATTAAATAGGGGATTTTTTAGAATAAAAAAGGAGGAAGTGGACCTATAAGCCGAATTCTGTACTCCAATATTGGAGTGGCAACCATCTATCTGAGGTAATGATTACTCATTACCTTAAGCGGCCAACCCGAGGGTCGGCGGGCCACCTCAACCCCTCCTATTTGGCCTTGCACCGGGTGGGGTTTACCAAGCCAGATGGTCACCCATCTGCTGGTGAGCTCTTACCTCACCTTTTCACCCTTACCTAAGCTTTTCAGCTTAGGCGGTATGTTTTCTGTGGCACTTTCCTTCAGGTCACCCTGACTGGGTGTTACCCAGCACCCTGCCCTGTGGTGTTCGGACTTTCCTCAGAATCCTCTTTCGAGGATTCCGCGGTTGCCCGGTCCACTTCCTCCTTCTTATATAGATCTACCCAAGGTATGATTTCAAAACCTCTAAATCCTTCTTTTCTTACTATTTTCCAATAAGGTACATTATATTCAACTTTCTTTTCATATCCACATTCACAATATAAAGTTTTTTCTTCTTTTCCATCTTCGGTAGGTGTTGGTGGCTTTATTAGTCTATATCTTGTTAATAATACTTTCCCACACTTCGGACATCTTGGAGTGGTAAAATACTTTAAAACTCTATCAACTAAATAAACAAAAATTATGCCTACTACTAAAAAAATAATTAAATTCATTTTTCCATCCATAAAATTCTACCACAATTTGGACAAAAAACAACTTCCCCTCTCTTTAATCTATCAAGATATAACTTAGGCACTGTAAGTTTACATCCATCACAAACCTCTTTGTTTACTACTCTTGCAATTGCCCTATTTAATTTTTGTTTACTTAGATTTTCAAACTCCATTAGATCATCGGGCTCAATATCCTTTTTGTTTTCTTCAATCTGATTGAGTAATAAAAGAATCTGATTTTTATAATCCTCTACCTCTTTTAACATCTCCTCTTCTTTCTTACTGTATTCCTTTTTAATCTCTTCTAATTCTTTTAGCTTAATCGTAAGAACATTATTTTTTTCATCAAGAGTTATCATTAGCTCAAGAATACTATCTTCTAAATTATTTATTTGCTCTTTAAGCTGATTAATTTCTTTTTCCAAATGAAGTACTTCTTTAGGATTTTTAATATATAAAGCCCTCTTCTCCTCTTGAGAAACCTTCTCTTTCAATAAAGATAGCTTATCTTCCTTTTCTTTTTGAGAATCTTTAATGTTTTTTATCTCTTTCTCTAATGACCTGATTTCTTCTTCTAAACTACTTATCTTTTTGGTTTCACCTTCTCTAAAGCTTTTTAATTCATCTTCTTTACTCTTTAAAATCTTTTCCAATTCTTTTAATTTTAGAAGTTGATCTTGAATATTCAAAAGTTTTGGAATACTAGAAACTCTCATATTACACTCTCCAAATTCAAACTTTTCGGTATCATTTTAATGCGGGTTCAAAAATTAGTCAACAAAGGTTAATATGAGGTTTATAAAAATAAAATTTAAAATTGGTGGGCGGAGCAGGATTCGAACCTACGACCCCCTGTATGTGAAACAGGTGCTCTACCACTGAGCCATCCGCCCACATACCCCCTCAAAAATATGGTGGGCCCGCCAGGATTCGAACCTAGAACCAACCGGTTATGAGCCGGCTGCTCTGCCGTTGAGCTACGGGCCCACACAATCAACTTTCAGATTGAATTATAAAATATTTTCTATTGAATGACAAGAGGTATTATGATAAAATAATTTGCACTAAATAAGTATAAATTCTTAAAAGTGGGGTGTATTATGAAGAAAATTTGGGAAACTTTAAAGGCAGATTATAAAGCTGTATTTGAAAAAGATCCTGCTGCAAGAAATTTTTTAGAAGTAATATTATGCTATCCAGGATTTCATGCCATATTACTCCATAGAGTTGCACACTTTTTATGGAAATTAAAAATACCCGTAATTCCAAGACTTATTTCTCATGTTAATAGATTTCTAACAGGAATTGAAATACATCCTGGAGCCAAAATAGGAAAGGGATTTTTCATAGATCATGGGATGGGAGTTGTAATTGGTGAAACTACAGAGATAGGAGATAATGTTCTTATATATCAAGGAGTAACTCTTGGCGGTACAGGTAAAGAAAAAGGTAAACGTCATCCAACAATTGGAAATAATGTGGTTATTGGGGCAGGCGCAAAAGTCTTAGGTCCTATAACTATAGGTGATAATGTGAGAATTGGCGCAGGATCTGTTGTTTTAAAATCTGTTCCACCAAATTGTACTGTTGTAGGTGTGCCTGGAAAGATAATCATACAAGATGGTAAAAAGATAAATAATATATTGGACCATGGTAACTTGCCAGATCCGCAAGCACAAATTATTGAAGAATTAAATTTAAGAATCACATATCTTGAAAGCAAGATAGAAGAATTAGAAAGAAAGTTAAAGGAGATTAAAATTAAAAATTCCTAAGCAAAATAAACTGTGATATAATATTTAAAAATTGAATAGAGGTGTTTTCCCAGGGGAGCTCCTAAGCCGGGGCTGAGAGGGTAGCGGAAGCTACCGACCCTTGGAACCTGATCTGGGCAATGCCAGCGAAGGGAGGGAAGAGAGAAAAAGTTCCTTGCCTTAGCTGGTGGGGAACTTTAATTTTTTATTAAGGAGGGATTTTTATGAAAAACAGTAAAGTGCAGATGTTAACAGAAGGAGGAGTAAGCATTGCTCTTGCCCTAATACTCTGGTATTTAAAAATAGGTGAGATGCCCCAAGGTGGAAGTATCAGTCTTCAAATGCTACCATTGTTTATATTTGCTCTAAGATGGGGAGTAATTCCTGGAATGTTTGTAGGATTAGTCTATGGTTTTGTTCATTCCTTACAGGATATGTATGTAGTACATTGGTTACAATATCTTTTAGATTATCCTATAGCCTTTGGATTAATTGGACTTACGGGAATAGCTAAAAAAATAAAATTATCAAGGCTTGGCACTATTTTAATTGCCATATTAATTTTAATAGGTACTTTCTATTTATATGCTAACATCTCCTCAGAGCTCCCTCAAGCAAAGAGCAAACTCTCAGAACTTCAAGCAAAACTTGAAACAGCACAAGGTACAGAAAAGGAAGACATTCAAAAGGAGATTAAAGATCTGGAATTTAAATTGAATTGGTATCCTATATCAAGAATTATCATACTTGCTGCAGGAATTTTGGGCTTTCTCCTTCTTGTTTTAGGAGCTTACATGAGAAAAACAATAGAGCCAATAGAGATTGGAATAACTTTGGGAGGATTAGGTAGATTATTTGCCCATTTTCTATCTGGGATAATATTCTTCTCCCAATATGCACCTCCAGGAACACCTCCATGGCTTTACTCCCTTGTCTATAACTTTTTTGTAGTTGCTCCAAGCACATTCATAACATTACCAATAGTACTAATAATATATCCAAGACTTCAAAAATCCTTAGGCGTTGAAAAATGAAAAACATTTTAATAATAGCGAATGGCGATAATAATTTGGAATTAGGAGATATAACAAGCATATTTCCAGTAGACTTAGTAATATGCGTAGATGGGGGTACCTCGCATGCAATAAATCTTGGTATTTATCCTGACGTAATAATTGGAGATCTGGACTCACTTTCTGAAGATGTTATAAAGATCTTGAAAGATAAAAAAATAGAATGGAAAATATATCCAAAAGAAAAAGATGAAACCGATTTAGAATTAGGAGTAAAATACGCTCTAAAATATAATCCTGAAAAAATATCTTTTATAGGACTTCTTGGAAAAAGAATTGACCATACTTTAGCTAATATATTCTTTTTAGAGAGAATAAAAGACAGAGGTATAGAGGTAGAAGTAATAGATAAAAATATCTATATAACTCTTTTAAAAGGTCCAGAGAAAAAAGAATTTTGGGGGAATTTGGGAGGAATAATCTCCCTTATTCCCCTTTCCGATTCAGTTGAGGGAATAACCTTAAAAGGCTTAAAATATACTCTCAATAATGAACCCTTATATAGAAATCTGACTCGTGGTATAAGTAATGAATTTATTGAGGAAAAAGCAATAATTGAAATAAAGTCTGGAACTTTAATAGTAATTATGTTAAAATAAAGAGACATGGACAAGAGTAAGATTCTATTAGTTGGATTAGAAAGAGAAATGGAGGCGTCCTATTTAGATTACGCAATGAGCGTAATCTTAGGACGCGCTTTGCCTGATGCCCGGGATGGTTTAAAACCCGTCCAAAGAAGAATACTCTATTCCATGTACGAGTCCGGGATTTATCCTAATAAACCTTATAAAAAAAGTGCCCACGTAGTAGGAAATGTCCTTGGTAGATATCATCCTCATGGAGATGCAGCAGTATATGATGCTTTAGTTAGGATGGCTCAAGACTTTTCCTTTAGATATCCTTTAGTTGATGGACATGGTAACTTTGGGTCTATAGATGGAGATGAGCCTGCTGCAATGCGATATACTGAGGTCAGATTAACTCCTATTGCAATGGAAATGTTAGAAGATATAGACAAGAATGTGGTAGATTTTGTACCAAACTATGATAATTCATTAAAAGAGCCAACAGTTTTACCTACAAAAGTGCCTCAATTATTAATAAATGGTACATCAGGAATTGCAGTTGGAATGGCAACAAATATACCTCCTCATAATATAGGAGAAGTTATAGATGCTTTACTTTATCTAATAGAAAATCCAAATGCCACATTAGAGGAAATATTAAATTTTATTCCAGGTCCAGATTTTCCAACAGGCGCCACGATTATTGGGAAGAAAGGAATTATAGAAAGTTATAGGACAGGAAAGGGTAAAATAATTGTTAGAAGCAAATATAAAATAGAGGAAAATAAAAAGGGAGAAAAAAGTATCGTTGTAACTGAAATCCCATATCAGATAAATAAAGCAAATCTTCTAACTCAAATTGCAGAGTTAGTTCAAGAGAAGAAAATACAGGGTATAAAAGATCTAAGAGATGAATCTGACAAGCATGGAATAAGAATAGTAATTGAATTAAAGAAAGAAGCAGATCCTAACGTAATTATTAACCAATTATACAAACATACTCCTTTAGAAAGCACCTTTGGAGTCATTCTTTTAGCTGTTATAAATGGACAACCCAAATTATTTAGTCTTTTAGAACTATTAAAAGTATTTTTAGATCATAGAAAAGAAGTAGTTATAAGAAGAACAAAGTTTGATTTGGAAAAGGCTCAAAACAGGGCTCATATTTTAGAAGGACTATTAATTGCTATGCAGAATTTAGATGAAGTTGTAAAAATCATTAGAAGTTCGCCAAATGTTGAAAAGGCAAGAGAAAGTCTTATATTAAAATTAAAGTTAACACAAACTCAAGCTCAAGCAATTTTAGACATGAGATTACATCAACTAACAGCTCTTGAAAGAGAAAAAATAGAGAAGGAAGCCAAAGAACTAAATGAAGAAATTAAAAAATTAAAAGCCATTCTATCCGATGAGAATCTCTTATGGAAAGTGATTGAAGACGAGCTAAAAGAGATAAAAAAGAAATATGCAGATAAAAGGAGAACTGAAATAGTAGAGGAAGAAAGAGAAATTCTAACAGTTGAAGATCTTATTCCTGACAATCCAGAAGTAGTATGCTTAACTCAAGATGGATATGTTAAAAGATTGCCTCTCTCCACTTATCAACTTCAAAAGAGAGGAGGAAAAGGGTTAAACACCTTAGCCAACCAAAATCAAGATGTTATAACAAACCTTGCTATAACTACTACAAGAAGCAATCTATTACTATTTAGTAATTTAGGAAAGGTTTATTCTATAAAAACCTATGAGATAGCAGAAACTTCTCGACAAAGTAAAGGTGTATCCCTTAGAGAATATATAAACCTCTCTTCTGGAGAAAAAATAACTGAGATCATCTCAGTTAACTCTCAGAATAATTATAAGTATCTTCTTTTTGTTACTTCTAAGGGGATTATTAAAAAGACACCCTTTGAGGAGTTTGCAAATATAAGAAGAAGTGGAGTAATAGCTATATCTTTAGAAGAAGGTGATTACTTAGTAAACGTAATTCCAACTTCTGGAAATGATGAGATTATGATATTTACTAACAATGGGCAGGGAATAAGAATTAGTGAAAAAGAGATTAGAGAAATGGGAAGAGTAGCACAAGGAGTAAGAGGAATTAAATTAAGAGAAGATGATAAGGTTATAAGCGGAATAATAGTTGAACCCAATAAAGATATATTATTTATAACCCAAAAAGGTTTTGGAAAAAGGGTAAAAGCTGAAGAATTTCATTTACAAGGTAGAGGAGGAATTGGAGTAAAGGCTATAAAGATTACCCAAAAAACAGGCGGTCTTATTCAAGCAAAGTGTGTCTCAGAAAATGATGAGGTGCTCATAAGCACAGTAAAGGGACAATTTTTAAGAATAGCGGTAAACAACATTCCTGTACAGGGAAGAAATTCTCAAGGAGTAAAATTAGTTACTCTTTCACCTGATGATAGTGTTATAGCTATTGATTTGATTAATGGGAATAAAAATGAAGAATTATGAATTATTAGATCACACTGCAGATATAGGAATAATAACTTACGGAGCAACCAAGGAAGAGGCTTTTGAAAATAGTGCAAAAGCAATGTTTGACCTTATAGTTCCATTGGAAGAAATTCAAGAAAAAACAAGATTTGATATTGAAGTAGATGCTGAAGATTTAGAATCTCTTTTGGTTACTTGGTTAAATGAGTTACTTTATGTTTTTGAGGTAAAAGGCTTAATATTTTGTAAATTTAAGGTTACATTAATTGGAAATGAACAACTTATAAGTAATTGCTATGGAGAAAAATTTGATCCTAAAAGACATACCCTTCAAAGAGAGATAAAGGCAGTAACTTATAATCTGTTAAAGATTGAGAACCAAAATGGAAAATGGTGTGTACAAGTTGTTTTTGATATATAGATATGTCAGTATTAATTTTGGGTCGAAAAAGTTCAGGTAAAAGCACATTTTTGCATATATTATCTAGGGGAAAGGCTAATATAAAGCACGATATTAATATATTTGCAGTACCAAAAGAAGACGAAAGACTTATCAAACTTTCTAACGTATTTCAAAGCAAAACAATAACCCCAATTCATACAGACTTCATTGATTTTCCAGGAGAAGCCACTTTTTCTAAAAAGGATGCAAATCTACGAACATACATTCAAAAATCTGACCTGATTATTTATATAATTCCAGCATTTTTAGAAGAGTATAATCCATTAGAAGAGATTAAAAAAGAAGAAAGTGAGCTAATAATTCACGATTTAGAATTATGTGAGAGGCAACTTAAAGGAAAAACTTCCTTTTCAGAGAAGAATTTTCTTGAAAGGATATATAATCATTTATCAGAAGAAAAATTAATAAACTCAATGACTTTAAAGCCAGAAGAAGAAAAACTTCTTATTTCATGGAACTTCTTAAGCCTTAAACCAATCTTTTATGCTATAAATGTTTCTCCAGAATATTTTGAGGATAACAAAAATTTAAATTCCATTATTGATTATTTACAAAAAGAAGAAAAAAACTACATCATATTTTCAGGTATCTTAGAAGAGGAAGTAATTTCTATAGAAAAAGATGAAGCATTAGAATATCTATCCTTATATGGCATAAAAAATTTATTATCTGAGAGAGTTTACGACCTTATATTTAAACACTTTGATCTTATTACATTCTTTACAGGAAATGAAAAGGAAGTAAGAGCATGGAAACTTAAAAATGGAAGTACTGCAATAGACGCAGCAGGGACAATCCACTCAGATTTGGCAAGGGGATTTATTAGAGCAGAAGTAATACCATGGGATAAATTAGTGGAAGAAGGAAGTTGGAAAAACGCCCATCAAAAAGGACTGATCTCAGTAGAAAAAAAAGATTACGTAGTAAAAGATGGAGATGTACTTTTAATCAGATTTCACTTATAACACCCCTATAAAATCTAAATATTTGCAAGATTCAGTAAAGTTGCTTTAAAAGTAATTTTATTGTATATTTTAAGTTAAATTTCATACTAAAAAAGAGGGAGTCAAAAAGCCATGATAAGAAAAAAACTAAAAGATTTATTAAAAAATGCCCTTACCTATCTGGAATCTGAAGGTTTAAATATCAATGATATAGACATAGTAATAGAAACTCCAAAACAAAAAGAGTTTGGAGAATATGCTACACCTATTGCATTAACCCTTTCTAATAAAACCCATAAACCACCAAGAGAGATAGCCCAACAAATTATAAAATTTCTTAAAGATGAAGAATTATTTGACAACATAGAAGTAGCAGGACCAGGATTTATAAATTTTCATATATCCAACAAAGCACTTATTAAAATAATAAAAGAGATTAGAAAAAATCTAAATAATTTTGTAAGTCTACCAAAGAAATATAATAAGATACAATTAGAATTTGGAAGCATAAATCCTACAGGACCTATGCATATAGCTCATGCAAGAGGAGTTGTCATTGGAGATTCCTTAGCAAACCTCTTTAGAAGGGTTGGATGGTATGCAGAAAAAGAATTCTATATTAATGATGCAGGTAATCAAATTGAACTTTTAGGAGAATCCCTATATGCAAGATATTTAGAGCAAATTGGGGTCAACTATCTATTTCCAAAAGATGGTTATCAAGGAGAATACTTAAAAGATTTAGCAAAAGAACTTTTAAAGGAAAAAGATAAGATTGAGAAATTAAGTGAAAAGGAAAAGAAAGAGTTCTTTAAGGAATATGCCTTAAAGAAAATGTTAGAAAATATACGTCAAGCCTTATCTAATTTTGGAGTTGAGTACGATAATTGGTTTAGTGAGAGAACTCTTCATAGAGAAGGAAAATTACAAGAAGTACTTAATATCTTAGAAAGTAAGGGACATATCTACAAAAAAGATGGAGCGATTTGGTTTGCTTCTGCAAAATTTGAAGATGAAAAAGATAGAGTATTAGTTAAAAGCGATGGTTCTCCAACTTACTTTTTAGCAGATATAGCATATCATTTGAATAAAATTGAGAGAGGTTTTGATCTTATTATTGATGTCTGGGGAGCAGATCATCATGCCCATGTTCAAAGGATGAAAAATGCCATCCAAGCCTTAGGATACTCACCAGATATTCTACAGGTTATTTTAGTTCAAATGGTAAGAATTCTAAGAGGTAAAGAGGAAGTAAAAATATCAAAAAGAACCGGAGATTTTATAACTCTACAGGAAATGCAAGAAGAAGTTGGAAAGGATGCAATAAGATTTTTCTTTCTGCTTAGAAGTGCAGATAGTCAATTAGATTTTGATATTGAGCTTGCCAAAAAACAAACTTCTGAAAATCCTGTATATTATGTACAATACGCTCATGCCAGATGTTGTAGCATCCTAAAACAAGCAGAAGAAAGAGGTATAAATTTAAATGACTTAGATAATGCGGATCTTACGCTTCTTCAAGATGAAAAAGAAAGAGAACTTTTAGTTCAATTAATGAGATACCCTGAAAGATTAGAGGATATTACGAGAAGTTACGAGATGCATTTACTACCCTATTATTTGATTAATTTAGCTACAGCCTTTCATGCTTTTTATGATTCGTGTAGAGTCCTCTCTCAAGATTATAATCTAACATTGGCAAGATTAAATTTAGTTGATTGTGTTAGAATTATAATAAAGGATGGTCTAAATATTTTAGGTATTTCCGCTCCTGAAAAAATGTAATTAAGGGAGGGAGATAAATATGAAAATAAGATGGTATGGACATGCATGTTTCTTATTTACAAGTCAAAATGGGATTAAGATTTTGACAGATCCCTTTGATGCCTCTGTAGGTTATCCTTTGCCTGATGTGGAACCTAATATTGTTACTATAAGTCACGATCACTTTGATCACTCCGCAGTAAATTTAATAAAAGGCAACTTTACTACTTTGAAAGGAAAAGTAGACACAGAAATTCAGGGCATAAAAATAAGAAGTGTCAAAACATTTCACGATGAGCAGATGGGAGGAAAAAGAGGAGAAAACTATATTTTTATCTTTGAAATTGATGGCATAAGAATAGCCCATGCAGGAGATTTAGGACACATTTTGAATAGCGAGGATGTAAAAAATATAGGGAACATTGATGTTTTTTGTGTTCCAGTAGGAGGAGTTTACACTGTTGATGCTAATGGAGCACTCCAAAACGTGAAAGAGCTATCTCCTAAAATCGTTATACCAATGCATTATAAGACGCCACACTTAAAGTTTGATCTATCCTCTGTAGAAAATTTTCTCTCGATAGTAAATTATCCTATAAGAAAATTTACAGAAAAAGAAGTAGAGCTAACAAAGGAAAACTTGCCATCTTCTACAGAAGTGTGGGTATTAAATTACTAAAAAATTAGGAGGAAGAAGAATGACAAGAGAAGAGGCATTATCATTAGTAAAGCAGTATATTAAAAATCCAAACTTATTTAAACATATGTTGGCAGTAGAAGCAATAATGAGAGCAATGGCAAGACATTTTAATGAGGATGAAGAAATATGGGGAATAACAGGCTTACTTCACGACATAGATTATGAATTAACAGAAAAAGAACCTGAAAAACATAGTTTATTAGCGGAAGAAATACTAAAACCATACAATTTACCCTCAGATGTTATTGATGCAATTAAAGCCCATAATGAAATGCATGGACTGCCAAGAGATACTCTTCTTGCAAAAGTACTTTACGCTGTAGATCCATTAACAGGACTAATAGTAGCATCTGCATTAGTCCATCCAGAGAAGAAATTAGCCCCATTAGACACTGATTTTATTCTAAAAAAGTTTAAGGAGAAAAGCTTTGCAAGGGGAGCAAATAGAGAACAAATAAAGTCTTGTGAGGAGTTTGGCATACCTTTAAACGAGTTCATATCCATTGGTTTATCTGCCATGAAGGAAATATCAGCAATGCTTGATCTGTGAGGGGGTTAATATGAATTTATCGGAATATGATTTTAAAGCGAAGTGTAATGAAGAAGATTTGTCTTTTCTAATTTTATCAACTTCAGAGGGTCTTGTTTTAAAAAGCAGTTTAAGTGAAGATATATCGGAAATCTTATCTGCATATATTTCATTAATTTATAAAGAAAGCAATAATCTATTTGAAAAATCCACAAAAAATGATAAAATACGTGAAATATGCATTAAGGGAGAGGAAAATCAAATCTCAATTTTCAATTTCGAGAAAAATGACATGATGTTACTTTTGATTAGTGGATCAAAGGTGAGTAAGCCTATTAAAAGAAAAATGAAAAAAATAATCAAGGAGGTGGTTCGTTGTCTATAAGAAATATAACAAAAATAGCATTATATGCATCAATATATTTAGTTCTAACTTTATTATTTAGTCAGATTAGTTACGGACCAATTCAATTTAGAATATCAGAGTTTTTAACTGTTTTTCCTTTTATAGATCCCACTTCAATCATTGGAATATTTTTGGGTTGTTTTATAGCTAATTTTTTCAGCCCGGCTGGCTGGATTGATGTAGTCTTTGGAAGTTTATGCACCTTAATTGCAGGATATCTAACATACAAAATGCCAAAAATTTATCTTGCTCCAATACCGCCAATACTTGTAAATGCTTTTGGAGTAAGTTTATATCTTCATTACTTCTTTAAATTACCCTATATTCTAAATGTTATCTATATCGCAATAGGAGAAGCAGTGGTCACATATCTCATAGGTCTTCCAATACTAATTTACATAGATAAAAATCCAAATATTAAAGAAAAAATCTTGGGAGTAGGTGCAAAGAGATGATACGAAAACTTAGTATAGAAGAAGAACTTTCTATATTATTAGAAAATACTGTGGAGGTAATTCCAGAAAAAGAGTTAGAGGAAAAATTAAGAAGAGCCAGAGAGGAAAATAGACCATTAAGAGTAAAATTAGGAGCTGACCCTTCTGCACCTGACCTACACTTAGGGCACTCTGTTGTTTTAAGAAAAATGAAACAATTTCAAGATTTAGGGCACCAAGTTGTATTTATCATTGGCGATTTTACTGCAAGAATTGGAGATCCTTCTGGTAGATCTGAAACAAGAAAACCATTAACGCCAGAACAGGTAAAGAAAAATGCTATGACTTATCAAGAACAAGTAGGCAAAATCTTAGATATATCAAGAGCAGAAATAAGGTATCAGGAAGAATGGTTTGGCAAAATGAAATTAGAAGATGTTATAAATCTTATGTCTAAATATACAGTAGCAAGAATGTTAGAAAGAGATGATTTTGCTCTAAGAATGAAGGAAAATAGACCCATATTTATGCATGAAATTCTCTATCCTCTTTTGCAGGCTTATGATTCTGTAGCTATTAAGGCGGATATTGAGCTTGGAGGAACAGATCAGAAGTTTAATCTATTAGTTGGAAGAGAGATTCAAAAAGAGTTTGGACAAGAACCGCAAGTTGCAATGCTTATGCCAATAATAGAAGGTTTAGATGGAAAACAAAAGATGAGTAAAAGCCTTGGGAATTATATTGCCCTTAACGATTCTCCAAAGGATATGTATGGGAAAGTTATGTCTTTACCAGACGAGTTAATAGTCAAATACTTCTACTTAGTTACTGATCTGCCCAGATCTGAGATAAAGATTATTGAAGAAGGTTTAAAAAATGGCACTTTACATCCAAGAGACATGAAAGCAAAACTTGCAAGGGAAATAGTAAGAATGTACCATGGAATGGAAGAAAGCCAAAAGGCGGAAGAGGAATTTGAAAGAGTTTATAGACAAAAATCTCTCCCTGAAAATATAGAGGAATACAAGATTACTGAAAGAAAAATTTGGATAGTAAAATTGTTGAATATGATAGGAGCAGTAAATAGTAATAGTTCTGCAAGGAGACTCATTTCTCAAGGAGCAGTTGAGATTGATGGTGAAAAGGTTACTGATCCTAATTTAGAGATAGAGATTACAAAGCCAATAGTAATAAGAGTTGGAAAACACTTTTTCAAGAAAATCATACCACAATGAGAAAAAAACTAATAATTTTAACATTATTATCTTTAAACTTAATAATTAATAATAGTAAGGGGGTAATTCATGAATTTTATTTTAACCCCAATAAAATTTTACAAAAACCTAAAGATATAACTATAATTGATGGCAACAAAAAAGTAATGAAAATAAAAACAAGGGCAAACTATGTATGGGAGGTTCTTCAAGAAAATAATATAAAAATTAACAAAAAAGATAGAATCACACCTCATCCTCGTGCTAACTTAAATTATGTAAGAGAGATAAGAATAGATAGAATAGAAGAAAAAACAGTAAAAGATTATATAACAACTTCTTACGATATTATATTTAAAGTTAAATACAGCAAGGAATATAAAGAAAAAGTAGTAAATAGAGGGAAAAGTGGGAAAATATATGAAGAATGGCTTCTTTTATATAAGAATGGAAAATTAGAATCAAAAACTCTAAAAACAAGAAAAGTATTAGTAAAAAGTGAACCGGAAATAATAGAAATTAATTCGCCAATAATTAGGTGCTTAAACATAACTGAGGGTACCTTTAAACTAAAGAAAGTTTACACAATGACCGCAACAGCCTACTACCCATGGGAGGGAAAGGGAGTAGACGATTCAACAGCCCTGGGATGGAAAGCAGAAAAAGGAATAGTAGCAGTAGATCCAAGAATTATTCCACTAAGAACACCTTTATACATACCAAGTTATGGATTTTCAATAGCAGGTGATACAGGGGGAGCAATAAAAAGATACAGAATAGACCTTCTTTTACCTACTAAAAGGGAAGTATATAACTTCGGTAGAAGGAAGGTTGCTGTTTATATATTAGAGAAAATAAATTGAGATGGAATTAACAGATAGAGATACCTTAGTAAAAATCTTAAAGAATTATAAGATTTTTTTAAAAAAGAGCTTGGGACAAAACTTTTTAGTGAATAAAAAAATAATAGAAAAAATTGTAGAGGCTGGTAATGTAACTAAAAGTGATGTGGTCTTAGAAATAGGTGCTGGAATTGGAACCTTAACAAGAGAATTAGCAAAATATGTCTATAAAGTTATTGCAGTGGAAATTGATAAAAGATTTGAAGAAATCCTCAAAGAAAGTTTAAAAGAATTTTCAAATGTGGAATTAATCTTTGACGATATCTTGAAAATTGAATTATCAAAAATTGTAACTACACCATATAAAATATTTGGCAATCTGCCCTATTATATTTCCGGTACATTTTTAGGTGAATACCTTAAGAAAGGTCCTTATGCTCAAACAATGGTCCTACTATTACAAAAAGAAATGGTGGAGAGAATAACATCTAAACATGGCACAAAAAATTTTAGTCCTCTCTCTATTTTGCTAAGCCTTATGTATGACTTTGAAATTATAACTCCAGTCCCTGCCCATTTTTTCTTTCCTATTCCAGAAGTAGATTCTCTTCTTGTAAAATTTTCATACAATCCTAAAAATCAATCTATAAAAAATCCTGAGCTTTTTTACAAGTTAATAAAATCTGCCTTTAAATTCAGAAGAAAGTATCTAATTAACAATCTTAAGAGCGAATTTCGTAATATTCCTTGGGAAGATATATTCAGTAAACTAAATATCAATCTAAAAGAAAGAGCAGAAAATATACCAATAGATGTATATATTAAAATAAGCAACTTAGTGGAAGAGTATGGTATATAAAATATATTCCTATGCTAAAATTACATTATTCTTGGATGTTATTAGCAAAAGGACAGACGGGTATCATAATGTTAAAATAATTCTTCAGAACATAGATCTATACGATCTTCTATTCATAAAGACTCTAAAATCTCCTTACTTTATACTGAAAAGTAATTATGACATTCCTCTACAAAAAAATCTCATTTATAAAGCTTACAGTAAATTTATTGAAAAAACTAAATATCCAATTGGTTTAGAAATTTTTCATTATAAGAAAATCCCTATAGGGGGAGGTCTTGGTGGGGGAAGTTCTAACGCTGGTTCTATACTATACTTTCTTAATTTCATAACAAAATTTGGATTAAGTAAAGAAGACCTATCTCAACTTGCTATACAATTAGGATCTGATGTTCCATTTTTTCTCTACGGTGGTACCGCTCTTGCAGAAGAGAAGGGAGAAAAAATCACTAAGCTTAAGAACCTTCCTTCCTATTTTGTACTTTTGATATTACCTAATTTTAGTATTAGTACAAAGGAAATATATGGAGAGATAAAGGAAAGGGATTTAGGAGAGCATTTAGATTGGAAAAATGTAATTTCAAACATAAATAACCAAAAATTAACTGGCACCTTCAACCTTTTTGAAGATATAGTTTTTAGAAAATATAGAATTATAAAAGATATAAAGGAATTTTTACTCCTCTTTACTCCTTTGGTTTCACTATCCGGAACTGGCTCTTCTATTTACGCTTTATTTGATGATTTAACCCAATTAAAAAAAGCAAGAGAAAAATTTATTGAAAAATTCCCCAATAGTTTTAAAATAAAAACTTGTAAGTTTGTTAATAGAGGAATTTATATAAAAGGAGTGTAATGTATGATAAGCCTAAAAGAGGTCAAAGAAGCCCAGGAAAGAATTTCCCCATATGTGCATCATACTCCCCTCTCCTATTCCCAAACTTTTAGTGATATGACCAAAAAAGATGTTTATTTAAAGTTTGAGAACTTACAAAAAACTGGATCCTTTAAGATCAGAGGAGCCATCAATTATATAAGGCAAATAGATAAAAAGGTGAACGGTATTATTGCAGCATCTGCAGGTAATCATGCTCAAGGGGTTGCTTATGGAGGTAAGATTTTCTCAATTCCCACAGTTATAGTTATGCCTGAAAATACTCCTATCATAAAAGTAGCCTCTACAAAAAGTTACTCCGCAAAAGTAATTCTATATGGATCTTATTATGATGAAGCTTATAACTATGCATTAAAAATTGCAGAAGAAGAAAAGTTAGAGTTTATTCACCCCTTTGATGATCCTAAAATAATAGCTGGACAAGGGACTGTAGGCTTAGAAATTTTAAGCGATATGCCTGATATTCAAGCCATTATTGTCCCCATAGGGGGTGGAGGGCTTTCATCAGGGGTTTGTATTGCAATAAAAGAACAAAATCCAAACATTAAGATATATGGGGTACAAACTTTTGCATTTCCATACTACTATGAAAGATTTAAAGGAATAACAATTTCAGATAAAACCTCATCAACTATTGCAGAAGGTATAGCTGTAAAAAAACCAGGCAAAATAACACAGGAAATTCTCGATAAATATATAGATGATATGTTTATTGTAGATGAAATGGAAATTGCCCAAGGTATTTTATATTTATTAGAAAGAGCAAAATCTTTAGTGGAGGGAGCTGGCGCCGTCACCTTATCCGCCTTATTAAAATATAGCGATGTAATAAAGGAGAAAAAAATTGCATTAATATTAAGTGGAGGAAATATAGATGTTAGCTTATTATCAAAAATATTAGAATATGGTCTAATTCAATCAGGAAGATTAGTACATTTAAAAATAGAATTGTTGGACATCCCTGGAAAATTAGCAGAAATATTAGAGATTATTGCAGAAGAAAAAGCAAATATTAACTCAATACATCAAGATAGAGCAAATCCCCTTTTCCCTATAGGGAAAAGTACTGTTGAAATTACAATTGAAACAAAAAATTTTGAGCAAATAAACAGAATATTTGATAAAATTAAAAACCGTGGATATAAAGTAGAAATTTCTGAGAAAGGAGAATAAAAATGGAAAAGGAATTTTTAACAATGCTAAAAGAAATTACCGAAACATTCGGAGTTTCAGGCTATGAAAATGAGATAAGAGAAGTTATTAAAAAATACGCAAGTCCATATGGAGATGTTTTAGAGGATAGATTAGGAAGCTTAATAATAAAAAAGAAAGGTAGTAGTGAGTCGCCTAAAATTATGCTCTCTGCCCATATGGATGAAATTGGATTCATGGTTAAAAGTATAACAAAAGATGGTTATATAAAATTCCTGCCTTTGGGAGGATGGTTTGATCAGGTACTTTTATCTCAGAGGGTAATCATAAAATCAAGAAAAGGTGACTTCATAGGAGTAATTGGTTCAAAACCACCTCATATTTTAACTGAAGAGGAAAGAAAAAAAGTAGTAGAGAAAAAAGACATGTATATTGATATAGGAGCAAAAAGTGACGAAGAAGTTTATGAACTTGGAATCAGACCAGGAGATCCTATTGTTCCATATAGTGAATTTACGCCTATGGCTAATCCAAAGTTTCTATTAGGAAAGGCTTGGGATGATAGGGTAGGATGTGCCTTAGCTATTGAGATTCTTAAAGATCTAACGAGTATTTCTCATCCAAATACTGTATTTGCAAGCTTTACAGTCCAGGAAGAGGTAGGACTTAGAGGTGCAACTACAAGCTCCTATATAGTAAATCCTGATGTTGGTATTGTCTTAGAATCGGATATAGCGGTAGATATGCCAGGAGTAAATCAGGATAATATCATTTCTCTTGGGAAAGGTCCCTCCATAATTCTTTACGATGCTACCATGATTCCAAATTCAAACTTAAGATCACTTTTTATTGAGGTTGCAGAAAAGCTAAATATTCCTGTACAATTTTCTGCCTTAGAAAGAGGCGGAACCGATGGTGGAAGAATCCATATAAATGCAAAAGGAGTCCCCTCTATTGTTATAGGCGTACCTGCAAGATATATTCATTCTCATAATGGAATTATTAATGTAGATGACTTTGTATTAGCAAAGAATTTAATTTTGGAGGTAATTAAGAGATTAGATGAGGAAACAGTAAGCAAACTATGAGTAAAACAAGGGCTTTAGCACTACTATCAGGTGGATTGGATAGTCTATTAGCAGTTTCTCTAATTCAAAGGCAGGGTATAGAAGTAATTGGTATTTTCTTCTATACCCCCTTTTTTAATCCTGAAAATGCAAAAAAATCTGCAGAATTTTTGGGAATTCCTCTAAAAATAATAGACATAACGGAGGAATACTTAGAAATTTTAAAAAAGCCTAAATATGGATACGGAAAAAATATGAATCCTTGCATAGATTGCCACGCCTTTATGATAAGAAAAACTTTTGAACTTCTAAAGGAGTTTTCTGCAGATTTCATTATCACAGGAGAGGTTTTAGGAGAAAGACCCATGTCACAGAACAAAAATTCCTTAAAATTAGTTGAAAAATATTCAGGAGCAGAAGATTATATCTTACGTCCATTATCTGCAAAACTTTTACCCCCAACAAAACCTGAAAGAGAGGGACTTGTAATTAGAGAAGAGCTTTTAAATATACAGGGAAGATCGCGAAAGGTTCAGCTTCAACTTGCAAAGGAATTAGGGTTAAAAGAGATTCCAACACCTGCAGGTGGATGTCTCTTAACAGAACCACAATTCTCAAAAAAGCTAAAGGATCTTTTAAATCACAAAGAAGATATTACAAGGAGAGATTTAGAGCTATTAAAGATTGGTAGACACTTAAGATTATCTCCTGATATTAAGGTTATTGTGGGAAGACAAAAAGAAGAAAACGAGAAATTAATAAATTTATTTGGAGAAAAAGACACATTATTTAAGGCAAAAGATCCAAGCGCAGTTCTCCTCATACCTGATAAAATTGTAGAAGAAGAAAAAGACAAAGTACTTATTGCTAAAATAGCTGTTTATTATAGCGATCATAAAGAAGAAAATGATGTTCCTGTTTTATATAAAACTCACAATAAAGAGGAAAAAATTGTAATCAATAAGCTTGAAGGGGATTTTAATCCATCTATTTATAATATAACATGCAGGTAATTCTTTCTCATAATTATTTAGATTTTGATGCTCTTTCATCATTATATGCAGCTAAGAAGCTCTATCCTCAGGCAATAGTGCTACCCAGTAAAAGTATGGAGAGAAAAGTTTATGAATTTTATTCATTATACAAGGATTTTTTAAAATTTCATGATAAACCACCTGATAAAGTAGAAAAAATAATACTCGTTGATAATCATTGGCTAAATAGAATTGATAAAGAATATCAGGAGTTATTTAAAAATAATCCTGTCATCGAAATTTATGATCATCATAAAAGTGGAGATATAAAAGGAGATAAGGAGTTTATAGAGGAAGTAGGTGCTACCACTACCATATTATTAGAGCTGATCATAAAAAATAACATACCAATAGATCCTGTGGAGGCAACTCTCTTTGCTTTAGGAATATATCAAGATACAGGAAATTTTACATTTTCTTCTACCACAGCGAGAGATTTAAAAGTAGCGTCTTTATTATTAGAAAGAGGCGCCAATATTAGCATTATAAACTATTATATTAAAGAAAAATTGTCTGATGAACAAAAGAATCTTTTAGCAGAGCTAATTCAAAGTTCTAAAGAAGAAGAGATAAGAGGATTTAAGATAGTCTGGGCTCCCTTAGAAAGGGATAAATATGTAGAGGGGCTTTCAATCCTTGCCCATATGCTACTTGATGAAAAAGAAGCAGATGCTTTATTTATAATGTTAAAGATAAAGGACAAAGTGTATTTAATGGGGAGAACAAGAACCCCCAAAATCAATCTACTACATGTATTAGAAGATTTTGATCCTGGTGGACATCCATCCGCATCTACAGTAGTATTGACAAATAGGGATTTAAAAGAGTTGGAAGAATATTTAAGGGATAGATTAAAAAGAATACTCCCATATAATCTTGTGGCTAAAAATATTATGTCATATCCAGTAGAAACTATTTCACCAGAAACAACAATTTCTGAAGCCCATAAAATTATGACTCGATTAGGTTATGGGGGTTTGTGTGTTGTTGAAAACAATAAATTAGTAGGAATTATAAGCAGAAGGGATGTAGAAAAAGCAATAAATTTGCGCCTTTATAAAAGAAAAGTAAAATCATTTATGTCTAAACCAGTTATCACTGTTGATCCAGAAACCTCTTTATCGCAAGTAGAAAGAATTTTCATAGAAAAAGATATTGGTAGAGTTCCAGTGGTAAAAGATGACAAAATTTTAGGGATAATAACCCGTCAAGATGTATTAAAATTTCATTTTATCAAAAATCACATATCCCCACCTTTAGGAAGTGTATCTAAGATAAATGAAGATTTAGTAAAAAGGACGCCATGGTGGGAGATTTTATTAATAATCAGAGATATTGCGGAAGAGCTAAATACATCTGTGTATGCAATTGGAGGCTTTGTCAGAGATCTATTATTAAATTATCCAAATATGGATCTTGATATTACTGTAGAAGGTGATGTTAAATTGTTTTTAAATCAATTGATTGGAAAATTAAAAGGTGAATTAAAAGTCCATGAAGAATTTGGGACTGCAGAAATTCTGCTTGAGGGGAATAAAAGAATTGATATAGCGACCACAAGAATTGAATATTACCCTGAACCTGGTGCACTTCCTAAAGTTGAAAAAGGGTCCTTCTGGTTAGATTTAAAAAGAAGAGATTTTACAATAAATACTCTTGCTCTATCATTAAATAAAGATAATTGGCTTGAGATTATAGACTTTTATGGAGGCTTAGAAGACTTAGTTAGGAAAGAACTAAGAGTACTCCATAATCTAAGTTTTATTGAGGATCCATCACGTATATTAAGGGGCATAAGATTAGAACAAAGGCTAAATTTTAATTTTGAGGAAAAAACCTTAAATTTACTAAAAGAGGCTATTGAACAAGGATTCCTAACTAAGCTAAGTAAAGATAGAATAAAAGAAGAGATTTTACTAATATTACGAGAGCCAGAGCCAGAAAAAGTTTTTAAAAGATTAGAAGAGCTTTCCGCCCTTCCCTATCTTCTTCCAATAAATAATCTTCCAATGAAGTTTGAAGAGATAAATATTGAAATTAGAAAAAGAAAGGATATGGACATTACATCTCTTCAAATTATAAATCTATTAAGAGATGTCTCCTTACAAAAAGCCGTTAATTGGTTGAAAGAATACCATTTTTCTAAAAACATAATTTATCTATTAATCAATTTCCATCAACTTAAAAATGAGAAGATAAATGATGATTTGATAAAAAAACTGATAGATTTGCCAAAAGAACTAACCTTCTTCTTAGCATTATTTAAAGAAAACCATGAAAGACAAATTTTAGAAAGATTAATTGCTCTCAAAGAGAAGCATATACCATATCTGAAGGGAAGAGATCTATTAAAACTTGGTTTTAAAGAAGGAAGAATAATAGGAGATGTGCTAAAAGAAATTTTTATGGAACATTTAAAAGGGAATATATCAACTAAGGAAGATGAGATTAACCTTGCCTTGAAGATAGCACAAGAGATGAGTCATTAACATAAATATTTCCAAGTCTCTTAGCCATACCAAAACCTGTTAGTATCTCGTAAGGAATAGTTCCTACCATCTTTGCAATGACCTCAGCATCAATATTGTGACTTTCTGATCTTCCCATAACAATTACCTCATCACCCACTCTTATATAGGGGTCAGAAGAAATATCTATGATTGTTTGATCCATTGATATTCTTCCAATTACTGGAAATTTTTTGTTTTTTATTATCACAAAGGATTTGTTAGAAAGCTCTCTTCTGTAGCCATCCGCATAACCTACAGGTATTAAGGCGATCAAGGTTTCTTTAGTAGTAGTATAAGTATGATTATAACCGACCCCCCATCCCTCTGGCAGTCTTTTTATAAGTGTAATCTTTGCATGTACTGACATAACGGGCTTTAAGTCCTCCATCCCATAACCATATAAAGCAATTCCAGGTCTTACTGCATTATAAAAGGCTTTTGGAAAATTCCATATGCCTCCCGAATTTGCCACATGAGATATACCTTCCCATCCCATCTCTCTTAATTTAGAATAAACTCTATCAAAAATCTTCAACTGCTTCTCATTGTATTTATCTTCCTTATTTTCGGAGCTGGATAGATGAGAAGAAAGTCCTTCAAGAGTCAAATGAGAATATTTTCTCCATATGGTTATAAAAGAATCTAAATCTTCTTCCAATAGTCCTTCTCTTCCCATTCCAGTATCAACACTAACATGAAAAGAAAAAGGAATATTTCTTCTGTATGTAAACCTACCAAGCTCTTCAAAAAAATCAATTGAAGAAATAACAGGAGTTAAATTATATTTAATTAAATACGGTATAGCATCTTTAAATTGAGGGGTTAAAACCAAAATTTGCTCTTTTATACCAGCTTTTCTTAACTCAATTCCCTCCTCTAACAGAGCAACTGCAAATCTCTTAATACCATACTTCGATAAGAATCTACTAATTATAATTGCTCCATGTCCATATGCATCCGCCTTTACTACAGGAATTATTTCCACATTATCTCCAACATTATCCTTAATTACAGATAAGTTATGAAGCAAAGATGATAAATCAATTTCTTTCCAAGCCAACTTCTTAATCATACAATTTCCTTTAATCTTAGAAGTCTTGTAAAGTTAGCTCTTTCTAACTCTTCTAATTTTGTAGTTATAAACTTAACTGTTTCTTCTATCTGAGGAATAAGCTTATATTCCAAAGCATTTACCCTTCTCTTAGTTTTTTCTATCTCTTCCGCAAGAGCTAAAAGTTCTCTCTCCTTATTTGCCAAACTTATTAAAGAGTTAAGAAGATCATCCCACAGTAAAACCAAATCATCTAATACATCTGAGGATGTAATGAGACTATAATTAGGCTTATAAGAGTTTAGTATTTCAATCTTTGAAATAGGTATATTCATTTCTTTTATAATTTCTTCTTTTACAATAGTTTCTCCATCATTTATAGTAAGCAAATCATCCCATTGGTAAGGATCAATAGTAAAATATGCAAAAGCACCCAAGTTAATAAAGTCCAAAAATTTATTAACCGCTTCTTCCCGTAATACTTTATAATTTTTAACCTCTTCCATAAATTTTTGGATTAAACCTTCTAATTTATCTTCTAACAGCTTATGCCCACGACGGGCAACAGCAAGCCTCTTCCTTAATCTTAACAATTCCATTCTATTAGGATTAACTTTCAATGGCATTATTCTTTCCCCCAGAACTCTTCAATATATTCTGGTCTAATTCTCTTTAGTGAACTCTTAGGTAACAATCTTAATAATTTCCATCCTAAATCTAAGGTTTCAAATATACTTCTATTCTCGTATTCTCCTTGTTTAACGAACTTCTCTTCAAATTCTTGAGCAAAATTTAAGAAGAGTAAATCTTCTTCTGTTAGTGCTGCTTCCCCTAATACTACTGCAAGTTCTTTAGCTTCTAATCCTCTTGAATATGCTGCATAAAGCTGGTTTGATAAATCTCCATGATCCTTTCTTGTTCTTCCTTCCCCTATTCCACCTCTCATCAATCGGGAAAGAGATTGAAGTACATCAATGGGTGGATATATACCTCTCCTATGAAGTTCTCTGCTTAAAAATATTTGTCCTTCAGTAATATAGCCTGTCAGGTCAGGAATAGGATGAGTTCTATCATCTTCAGGCATTGTAAGGATTGGAATTAGAGTGATAGATCCTTTCTTCCCCTTAATCCTACCTGCTCTCTCATACAAAGTAGCTAAATCGGTATATAAATAGCCAGGATATCCTCTTCTTCCTGGAACCTCTTTTCTTGCAGATGAGATCTCTCTTAAGGCTTCTGCATAGTTTGTCATATCACTCATAATAACAAGTACATGCATATCTAAATCAAAAGCTAAATACTCAGCACAGCTTAATGCAAATCTTGGTGTTGCAATTCTCTCAATTACTGGATCATCTGCAAGATTTATAAATAAGACAGACCTTTCTAATGCGCCTGTTCTTCTAAACTCCTCAATAAAATAGTTTGCCTCTTCAAAGGTAATGCCAAGAGCAGCAAAAACCACTGCAAATTTTTCTTCCTCATTAAGTAGTCTTGCCTGTCTTGCAATCTGAGCTGCTAATACAGCATGAGGAAGTCCAGCCCCTGAAAAGATAGGCAATTTTTGCCCTCTTACTAATGTATTCATCCCATCAATAGCGGATATTCCTGTTTGGATAAACTCAGAAGGATATGCTCTTGAATAAGGATTTATAGGACTTCCATTTATATCCATTTTCTTTTCTGGTATTATAGCTGGTCCGCCATCCCTTGGTCTCCCAAGTCCATCAAAAGTCCTTCCTAAAATAGCTGGAGAAAGATTGATCTCTAAAACATGCCCCAAAAACTTTACCCTCATTCCTTTAATTGACAAATCCTGAGTAGTAGTAAACATTTGTACTAAGGCTGCCTCTTCCATTGCCTCAAGTACCTGACCTTGTCTTACTTCTCCATTACTTAGCTTTACCTCTACCAATTCACCATATTTAACATTCTCAATATTTTCTACAAGAATTAACGGTCCACTAATTCTTGAAACCGATGTATATTCCTTAAGCATATTGACTTACGCCTCCCTTTAGCTCTTGCATCCTTCTCTCTACTTTATCCAGTAACTCTTCCAACACATGTATATTAGTTTCTGGAACGTATTTCATTTGGGCAATTTGTTCTCTTTCTGGTATTCTTAATATACTTTCAAGATCCACTCCTTTATTAAGAGCGGAAAGGGCTTTATCATAGAAATTAATTATATTTTTCAACATTAAATATTGTTTCTTAGGAGAGGTATAAGTATCTACTTCGTGAAGGGCATTCTGATGGAGAAAATCCTCTCTAATAGATCTTGCAGTTTCGAGAATTAACCTATCCTGAGAAGACAAAGCTTCCATACCAACTAATCTTACAATATCTTGCAACTCTGCTTCTCTTTGTAATATAGCCATTGCTCTTTGTCTCAAATTATATAAATCTTCTGCCACATTTTCTTTCCAATAATTTGCTACTTGATCCACATAAAGAGAATAACTAATCAGCCAATCAACAGCAGGAAAATGTCTTGCAAAGGCAAGTCTTGCATCAAGTCCCCAGAAAACTTTTGTTACTCTTAATGTGGCTTGTACCACTGGATCCGATAAATCGCCTCCAGGAGGAGAAACAGCACCAATTATACTTACAGAGCCCATTCTTCCATCTTTTCCTAAGCACTTTACAAGACCTGCTCTCTCATAAAAACTTGCAATTCTTGATGCCAAATATGCAGGATATCCTTCTTCACCAGGCATTTCTCCTAATCTTCCTGAGATCTCTCTCATGGCTTCTGCCCATCGAGATGTAGAATCTGCCATTAGAGATACATGGTATCCCATATCTCTAAAATACTCTGCAATAGTAATTCCTGTAAACACAGATGCTTCTCTTGCAGCAACAGGCATATTAGAAGTGTTAGCTATTAATACAGTCCTTTCCATTAAAGGTTTGCCAGTTCTTGGGTCCTTTAATTCAGGAAATTCTATCAAAACTTCTGTCATTTCATTTCCTCTTTCCCCACATCCCACATAAACAACAAGCTCAGTATCTGCCCATTTTGCCAACTGATGTTGAATGATTGTCTTACCACTACCAAAAGGACCAGGAACACAAGCTGTTCCACCTTTTACTAATGGAAAGAAAGTATCTAAAACTCTCTGTCCTGTTATTAGTGGAATTAGTGGAGGCTGTTTTTCTTTAATTGGTCGTGGATATCTTACTGGCCATTTTTGCATTAATTTCAAATTTATTCTCTCTCCTCTTTCATCCTCTAAAATACCAATAGTCTCTTCTACTGTGAAGCTACTCGATTTAATCTCTACAATCTTACCCTTTAGATTTGGTGGTAAAAGAATCCTATGCTCAAAAGCTGAAGTCTCTTGAACCACTCCTAATATATCTCCGCCTTCTACATAATCTCCTACTTTTACTCTTGCCTCAAAATCCCATTTCTTCTCTCTATCTAAAGCAGGGAGAGCAATACCTCTACTTAAAAAATCTCCTGTTTTAACAGCCAATTGGCTTAAGGGTCTTTGAATACCATCATAAATCTGACCAATAATTCCAGGTCCCAATTCTACACTTAAAGGTTCTCCTAAAGCATATACAGGTTCTCCAGGACCTATTCCTTGAGTCTCTTCATATACCTGAATTGCACATGTATCCCTATCAAGTCCTATAACTTCTCCAAACAGTTCCAGGTTTCCAACTCTTACCATTTCATACATCTTAACCTCTAATCCCTTTGCTATAACCAAAGGTCCTGCAACTCTAATAATTTTTCCTTTCATAATATCCCTCTCCTTCTAAAATATCTACTCCAAGAGCCTTCTCTATTTGTTTTCTAATCATTTCCATACCAATATTCCCATGAGAATAGGTATCAGGAAGTATCAATATTTTATTTTTTGTTTTTTCCTCAAGAATTTTCCCTGATACACTTTCTAAAACAATGATTAATTTATAATCTTTATTTGAAAGATTATTAAATACCTCTAAGGCTTGCTCATCATTTGCCACACCAAAAGCATCTATACCAAATATTTTAAAAATCTCTATCAAATCTGAAATTCCTATTATAGCTATCTTTCCCTCAGCCATTTATCTTCAACAGCCTCTTTTCCCAAATATTTTTTGAAATTTTATTTCTTTTAACCTTAAAAAGAGTTATTAATTCATCCATCTCAAAGTATTTATTATAAAAATAAAACAATACAACTTCAGGTCCACTAACAATAGAAGTAAATTTCCTAATAAATTCAAAAATGTATGATCTATAAAGATATTCTATATCCTCGTTCTTATCAATTAAATCCCCTACAAATCTTGAATAAATACCATAGAAATAATTGTTCCACAAATTTAATGAAGAATTAAAAATATTTCTCAAGTCAATTGTTGTTTTAACTCTTTCAATTCCTGCATCCTTTAATAGGTCCCACTGTATATTCAACCTTTTTGTTCTATACAATACCTTAATTAGGAGCAGATTATTCTTAAAGCGATAAAATTCTTTTATATTATTATTCGCTATACTCTCAAAAAACTTCTGGGAAATAATAATATTTTGAAGATCTAAAAAAAGATACACTAAAAAAATGTTATTAGTCTTTTCCCATAATTCAATAGCTTTATCGTAAACAGATTTAAATATTTTATTGAAATCCTTAGTAAGAGGAATGGGATATAGTTCTACTCTTTCTTCTTTTATACTGTGTACCTGAATTCTGAGATTTCTAAAATAGAAATCCCACAAAAGAATATTATACACTTCTTCATTCCTTACACTTCTCTTAACTTCTTCCAAATCCTTTTTCAACACATTCCATGAACTCTTATACCAATCTTCACTTTCAAGAAGAAAGCTGTATGAGGAATTTTTAAGCCACTCTTCCAACTCCTCATATGATAAATCCTTTAGCCTCTTCCATTCATCAGGAGCAATAAATTTATCAAATTTTGCCTTTAAATTAGTAGAAATAAATAAGTATTCCTGATATCCCATATTCAGCCTCTTAATATTTTTGCTATATCAAGTAAATTTTCATTTATAATATTCTCAATTAATTCCTCTAAAGTTAAATCAAAAACTACATTCTCCTTTTCTATAATAAACCCTAACTTTGCATCATATCTCTTATTATTAAAGGTAAGGTTAAACTTCTTACAAAGGCTACTTACATCCAACTTATTCTCATCTCTTGCTAATACCAATTCCCCACCCTTTATCTCCATCTTCTCAAGCATTCTCTCCCAAAATCTCTGATATTCTTCCTTTTCTAACGCCAAAAATCTATTAAAGATCTCATTCTTTAGCTTTTCTATTGCCATATTTTCTAAAGAAGCAATCTTTTCTTTGAATTCTAAATTCTTCTTTGCAATCTCTATACTCTCCTCCCTTGCAATATCCTCTTCCAGCTTTTTCTTCGTGTCCTGCTTCCATTCTTCAGTTTCTTTTATCCTCTTCTCCTTATACTTTTCTAACTCCTTCCGAACTTTATCTTTAATCTCAGAGATTTTTTCCTCTTTTTCTTCTTCAAGTCTTTTAATAATATTCTCCACACTCATTTTTAAATCTTCACTCCAAAGAATAAGAATATTATGGAAGTAATTAAAGAGAGAATTGCATAGGTCTCAACCAATGCAGGTATAATTATTGCTTGTCCGGAAGCCTCTGGTTTTTGAGCTACCATTTGTAGTGCTGCAGCACTTGCCCTACCCTGCCATACAGCACTTATAAATTCTCCAAACATTATAGGGATACTTACTGCAAACACCATTAAACCTTGTTCAATTGTGAGAGATGGTAGTTTACCCCCAAGAATTCCAAGACGCATTAAGATTAAGAAGGAAGAAATGAACCCATAAAAGCCTTGAGTTCCTGGTAAAGCCTGAAGAATTAATACTGTTCCAAACATTTCTGGCTTCTCAGCAAGTACTCCTGCTGCAGCTTCCCCAGCAATACCAACTCCCTTTCCTGAACCAGCAGCTGCAAGAGCAGCACCAAGAGCAGCACCTATCAAAGCAATTGCTAATCCTAACATAACCTATCTAACCTCCTATCTTGAATCTTTTAATCTAAAATATTTTCCATCTACTTTAAAAGCGGTAAATATTTTTCCACCAGCAGAGTAAAATCTACCAAAAATTTCTAAAAATTGTAATCTTGTTGAGTGTACAAAGGCACCTAATACACTGAGCACAAAATTAAGAAGCTGTCCAAATACCCATATAGTACTATAAAGTATCCATCCTATGATAGGAAAGTCTTTTACCATATTTGCAAGCTGAGTAACAACAAATCCAAATATGGAACTCACAAGATTTAGAGCGAATAAGCGGGAATAAGATAAAATATCTCCTATAAAAGATGTTAATCCATACCCCCCTAAAATACCATAAATACTTATTAATCCTACAATAAATCTTGCTATACCTTTGTATTCTCTCCCCTGAGTTAAAATCAAACCAACAAGTCCTATTAGAACAAAGTATTTCAAGAAATCAAATCTTGTTAAATTTTGAAGAGAGGTAAAAATATAGAATAATATGGAGGACAAAAAGAAAAGCCATAAAAGACCATCAAAAATTGCTGATTGATAATCTTTACTCTTCCATGAAGAAATAAACTTAAGGATCAAAGCATAAAATTGAGATAATATTCCAATAATTAAGGCTATACCAAGGGCATTAATCAGATCCACAGAAGGATTAATTATAGGGAAAATACCAAGGAATTTGCCATCTGGTCCTAAAAATATTTGATTACCAAAGAAACTCCAAGTAATTATTCCAACAACCATTGTAGGTATACTTAGTACTTGTAAAAGATCCATAAGTTCCCTTGCAGATCCTTCTGGCTTATATCTCCTCTTAATCCACCATGTTAAAAGTAGGAGCAAAAGTCCATAACCAAAATCCCCAAGACATATACCAAAAAATAACAAATAAAAAGGAGCAGTAAAAGGAGTAGGATCAATGAATCTATAAGATGGAACGCCGTAAAGCTTTGTTAAAAACTCAAAAGGTTTAAAAATCTTAGGATTATCCAATAATACTGGAGGTTCTTCCTCAGGTAGTGGATCCCTATCTTCCCAAGTAAATTCTTGAAATTTACTTCTTAACTCTTTTAAAAACTTCTCTTTATCTCGAGTTGGGATCCATCCAGAATAAATTACAAAATATTTACTATTAAAACTAAGGTTTCTAAAGCCTTTTTCTTGGACCTTTATATAAAAATAGTCGTACCATGCCCACAAATTATATCTTCTCTCATAAAGCTCTTTTGCAGAAATAATCAAATTATTTAAATCATTCCTTAGTTTTTGCAGATGTCTCTTTATTCTCTCAATATTATCAGCTGGCTTTCCTTTTAAATAAGGAATTCTATGAGGAGTAAACTTGTATTTTTGAAGGAACTCCTCAAAAACATCCACATCTTCCTTTGGAACTAAAATAATACATTTTACTTCGTTATTAGCTTCCCAATACTTAATATAACCCTTCTCAAGGATGTTTTTTGCATCCTCTAAAAAACTTCCAATGTTATCCTTAGAAAAGCTACCTGAGTATAAATTAAATCTCTTAAAAACTCTTGGAAAATCTAAGCTTTCATCCAAATCAATCCAATAAGAGACCTCTTCTAACAGATTTTGAAGGGTTTTTTCTTTTTCTTCCAATAGATTTAAGGATCTTTCTAAAGCGTTAGCTTTTTTGTATAGTTCTTCCCAATAAATATCCTTCCTTAATCTTTCTAACTCTTCTTTTGTTATCTCAGGTCTACCTGCAAAAAATCCCTCTAAAAATCCTTTCTTTTCAGGGAATATTCTAATTAAAATCTTAATTACTTCATCTATTTTATCCAAAATCTGAGTGTAGGTCTGATCAGAAAAACTGTCCTCAGGAGATAGGTCCTCCCAATGTACAATAGAAAATTCTTTTAATAGATTTACTAATCTCTCTTCATCATTTTTAGGCACTACAATCCAGAATCTCCTAAGAGGAACAATTGCCATAATTATTCTCCTATCTTATTCCAGATAAATTCCAATGCCTTTGAAAAATTACTCTCAAGTCTCTTTTTATACTCCTCAAGCTTACTGCTATTTTCCTTCTCTATTCTTTCTAATTCTTTTTCTAAATTAGAAAGTTTCTCTTTTTTATAAAGTTCTAATGAATTTTCGTAATCTTTCTTTTCTTTTTCCAATTCCTTTTCAAATAAAGCAATCTGCTCCTCAAGCCACTTATTCCAATAAAGTTTAGCCTCTTCAATACTTTTTTCTAATTCCTTCTCCTTTTCTATTACAAAAGATAAAACATCCTTGATCTCATTCATAACCTATAACGCCCTCACTACTTTTCCTGCCTTTAAACAACGAGTACAAACTCTTATAGTCTTTACCTTTCCATCAACCACTGCTTTTACCTTTTGTAAATTAGGAAGCCATCTTCTTTTTGTTCTTCTATGAGAGTGACTCACTTGCAATCCTGTCCATGGACCCTTTCCGCATATATCGCACCTTCTTGACATAGTTTTTCCTCCCTTCCAAAATTTATTTTTATACGTTGTCAATTATATCACAAATTTTATGATAAAGTTTTAAAGATGTTTTAAATCCTATGTTGTTTGTAGTATAATATTAGCTATGAAAAGAGAAGCAGTAGTTGCAGGATATTTTTATCCAAGAAGTAAGGAAGAGTTAATAAGATTTTTAAGTAAGGTTATAAAAAGGGATGAGCATCCAATAAAGGCTTTTGGATGCATCTCTCCTCATGCAGGTTATATTTACTCTGGAGAAGTTGCGGGAAAAGTATATTCCTCCATTAAAATTCCAGAAACAGCCATATTAATAGGACCAAATCACCGTGGTCTTGGATATCCTTCTGCCATATATCCTGAGGGCTCTTTCAAAACCCCTTTAGGGGAAGCTCAAATTAATGAAGCCCTCGCACATAAAATATTGCAAGCCTCAAAATACTTAAAAGAAGACTTCTCTGCTCATATTCCAGAGCACTCCTTAGAAGTACAAATACCATTTCTTCAATATATAAACCCACAAATAAAGATAGTACCTATTACAATGTCGGATGACAGTCTCGAAGTCATAGAGGATTTAGCAGAGAGTATTTATAAAAACATGGATGACGAAACCATTGTCATTGCAAGTTCTGATTTTTCTCACTATATTCCTCACGAAATAGCTAAAAAAGTTGATTATTATGCTATAGAGTCTATTTTAAATATTGATCCCTTTGAGTTCTATAATAGAGTGGTCAGTAAAAATCTTAGCATATGTGGATATGCTCCTATAACAGTACTATTAATGGTTATGAAGAAATTAGGAATTAAAAACGCAAAACTAATAGATTACAAAACATCTGGAGATGTAACAAGGGATTATACCAGTGTAGTAGGATACGCAGGAATAATATTCTACTAATGATTGAAACATTAGCCATTGTTGGTTTAGGAAATCCTGGATTCGAATATTCTGAAACTCGCCATAATGTTGGATTTATGGTTGTAGACTTTTTACATTCAAGCTTTAACTTCCCAAAATGGACAAAAAAGCCCTCCTATGACTTATCCTTTAAAAAAATATTAGGTAGAGATATCTACTTAGTAAAACCCACAACATATATGAATCTTAGTGGTATTGGAGTTAAAAACTTTTTAACAGATTATTCCTTTGATCTACACAACATATTAGTAGTTCATGATGATTTGGACTTAGAAGTTGGGAGGATAAGAATAAAATATGATGGGAAAGATGGAGGTCATAAAGGGATAAGATCTATAGTTATAGAAACAGGATCTCAGGAATTTTATAGACTAAGAATAGGTATTGACAAACCAAGTTCAAAGGAAGAAGTTGTAGAATATGTACTTTCTAATTTCACCTCTCAAGAAAAAGAAGTAATAGATAAAATTATTAAGCTTTCTCCCAATATTTTAATGACCATATTAGAGGAAGGATGGGAAAAGGCACAAAACCTATATAATAGAAAATGTATAATTTAGAATTAGAAAAATATCTTAGTGAGGATAAGGATTTAAAGCTCTTTTTAAAAGGTGTTAAAAAAGAAAAGGAGATTAGTATCCCTGAAATTCCAGAAGGTGCTATCTTCTTTCTTTTTTATATCCTTTTCAAAGAATATAATGGCTCCATCCTTTGGATAGTAAACCAAGTAGATAATTTAGAAGATTGGAATTTTCTATCCCAAATTATAAATAACTTTTATATATTTCCACCTTTTGTACATCTTCCTTATGAAAAACCATTAAGATCAAATATCACAGAAAGTAAAAGAATAAAAGTTTTAGAGAAATTGCTTAGTGGAGAAAAAGTCTTTATATTAGCATCAGTTAAATCTTTAATTTATCCTTTATACCCACCAGAAAAAATGAAAAACAACTTTATTTTTCTCAAAAAGGGCATAGAATTAGAAAGAGAAAAGATATTAAACTACCTAATGGAAAATTCTTATGAAAGAAGTGATAGAGTAGAAAGAGTAGGACAATTCTGTATCAAAGGTGGTATTATAGATATTTTTTCTCCAGCTTATAATTATCCTGTAAGAATTGAATTTATAGGCGATGAAATAGAATCCATAAGATATTTTGATGTTGAAACCCAAAGATCTATCGAACTGATAGACAGCATCATTTTATCCCCTATTAATGAACTATTAGGAGAAAAGGATGAGGAGAAAGTATTTTTAAAAAATAATGAGAGAAGTTATATATTTGACTATTTGGACAAAAATCTATTAATAATATTAGAAGATTTCGACAAGACTTTATCTACCTTAGAAAAATGGGATAAAAAGGGATATGAAAATTATGAGAAAAGAATTAATTTTAAAGAAAAAATTCCAAAGGACTTATATCTCACAAAAGATATGTTTGAATCATACATAAAAAATTTCAAAAGGATTGTTATGAATTCACAAAATCCAAATATCTTCTTCTCCTTTTATTCTCTTCCAACCTTTAAAGGAAAGGGAGAAATATTAGAAAAAGAGCTGGAAACCTATATAAAAAGTGGTTATAAAATATTTATCCAGACAGATTATAGAGAGATTGTAGAGGAAAGAATAAAGAAAATTTTAAAAGATATTAAATTTATTCATTATGATATAAAAAGTGGCTTCATTTGGGAAAATCCTAAAATTCTTTTTCTCACTGATAAAGAAATCTTTGGAATCAAAAGGAGAAGAATTGTAAGAGTCCAGAGAAAAGAAAAGAAATTAATTGACTTAAGCAATTTTGAAATAGGTGATTACATTGTACATATAAATTATGGAATAGGTAAATTCTTAGGTTTAAAAAAACTAACCATCGAAGGAAAAACTAAGGAATATATACAATTAGAATATGCAAATCAAACTTATGTTTATATCCCATTGGAAGAAATGCACCTTATTCAAAAATACATTTCCCCAAGTGGACAGCCTCCTTCATTAAGCAAAATAGGAACAAAACAATGGGATGAGACTAAAAGAAGAGTAAAAGAATCTGTAAAAGAAATTGCGGAAGAAATTATTAAAATGTATGCAAGAAGGGAGATAGAAGAAGGATTTGCATTTTCCAAGGATACTGAATGGCAGAGGGAATTAGAAGCAAGCTTTCCTTATGAAGAAACTGAGGATCAGTTAAAAGCTTTATATGAGATAAAAAGAGATATGGAATCAAAAAAACCTATGGAACGGGTACTTATTGGTGATGTGGGATTTGGAAAAACAGAACTTGCATTAAGAGCAAGTTTTAAAGCAGTTGTTGATGGCAAGCAGGTTGCAGTTTTAGTACCAACAACAATACTTGCCTACCAACACTGGAGAGTTTTTAAAGATAGATTGGATGTTTTCCCAGTAAAAGTTGAAGTCTTAAGTAGACTAAAACCCGCACAAGAACAAAAAAGAATTTTAGAACAATTAAAAAGAGGAGAAATAGATATAATAATTGGTACCCATAGAATTCTTCAAAAAGACGTAGAATTTAAAGATTTAGGTTTAATCATTGTAGATGAGGAGCATAGATTCGGAGTATTTCAAAAGGAAGGTTTCAAAAAGAAGTATCCTCATGTAGATATTCTTTATCTTTCCGCCACTCCTATACCAAGAACCCTGTCTATGGTATTAAGTGGCATTAGACAATTCTCTATACTGGAAACTCCCCCACAAAATAGGCTACCTATTGAAACCTTTGTTGTAGAATTCAATCAGCAGATTATAAAAGAGGGAATAATAAGAGAATTAGAGAGAAATGGTCAAGTATATTATGTATGTAATGATATATCCCGATTAGAATCAATAGCAGAAATGATAACAAGCTTAGTTCCTTATGCAAGAGTAGGAATAGTACACGGAAAAATGGACGAAGAAAAGATAACTAAGGTAATGTCTGATTTTTATGAAGGGAAAATAGATGTTTTAGTTGCAACCACAATAATAGAGTCGGGATTAGATGTACCTAATGCTAATACTTTATTCATTGAAAATGCGGAGCATATGGGACTTGCCCAGCTCTACCAATTAAGAGGTAGAATAGGACGCTCCAATAGGCAAGCTTATGCATACTTTATGCATGCTCCATGGAAAAGTTTATCTCCAGAGAGTATAAAAAGATTAGAAGCCCTCAAGGAATTTTCCTCCCTTGGTTCTGGTCTAAGATTAGCATTAAGAGATTTAGAAATAAGAGGAGCTGGTAATCTATTAGGTAAGGAGCAACATGGTCATATGGAGGAGGTGGGATTTTACCTATACATGCAACTTCTTGAGGAAGCTATAAAGGAAATAAAACAGGAGAGAAAGGAGGTAAAAATAAATTGTAAAATAATAGTTCCTTATGCGATTGCCATACCTGAAACATATATAGAGAATCCCAATGATAGAATTTATTTCTATCAAAGGCTAATAGGTTTAGAAAATTTAGAGGAGTTAGAGAATATTAGAAAAGAAATGGAAGATATGTATGGAAAAATTCCAAGAGATGTTGAAAACCTATTTATATTAGCAGAAATAAAGTATAGAGCAGAAAGAATGGGAATAATTAAAGTTGAAATTTTACAAGATTCTGTAATATTACACTATACAAATGGAAAAAGAGAGATTTCACTTCCAAAAGGAGATTTTATTAAACAAGGAAAATTTATTGCTAACTTTTTAAAAGAAATATCTCTGGTTTACTAAAAAAAAGCGTGCTATAATCCCAAAGATAAAAAAATTATAGTGATGAGGTGATAGAAAGATGAGCTTAAAAAAGATTTTCCAAACAATTTTTATTATCCTTGTAATTATAGGAGTATTAGTAGGTATTGCTGTTGCTTTTGTATACCATCAAATGAAAAGTTATCCAGTAATAAAAGTTAATAACATTCCTGTCTCAAGAAGCGAATATCAAAAAGAATTTAAAACCATGAAGGATCAATACGCTATAATGTTCGGAGTGGACTTTACCACAACAGACGGAAAGAAAATGCTAAATAATGTAAAAGAAGAGACTATAAAAAGTCTTGCCCAATGGAAAATTATTGAAGCAGAGGCTAAAAAAAGAGGTATTAGTGTATCAAATAATGAAATTGAGGAAAAATACAAAGAAATACAAGGACAATTTGCAAATCCCTTACAATTTGAGCTGGCTTTATCCCAATATGGTTTGGATCCTCAATCCTTCAAAGAACAAATAAGAAAGAGCCTAATAACAAATAAATTGATGGCTGAAATTGGAAAAGATGAAAAGGTAACTGAAGATGAGATGAAAAAATATTATAAAGATAATATATATCTATTTGAAAATCCAAAGCAATATAAAGTTTCTATCATTCTAATAAAAGATGAAAAGAAGGCAAAAGAGGTTGCAAAGGAGATAAAGGATAAGAAGATATCTTTTGCAGATGCAGCTAAAAAATACTCTGAGGATACAAGTACAAAAGATAAAGGTGGTGACTTAGGATATATAACCCAGGGAGATCTGCCCTCTGAAGTAGAAAAAGCAACTTTTTCTCTCTCTATAAACCAGGTAAGCAACCCAATAAAAACCGATAAAGGTTATTACATCACTACTATAACTGACATAAAAGAGGCTTATACTACTCCATACATACAGGCAAAACCAGAGATTGAACAAAGAATTCTAAATGACAAAAGAAGCAAAGTCTTCAATAAATGGCTTGATGAACAATATAAGAAGGCAAAAATTGAAAAAGACTTTTCTGATAAAGACATTTGGATGATAATATGGAGAAAACTCGTAGAATTTCAACAAATTTTCTATAGAAAAGATGCAAAAACTCCATTGCCAACTACCGATGAGATGTAATTAAAAATATAGAAAAAATCGTAGCTAAATAATATAGAGAACTGCAATGTTTAATGAATTTATCTATTAAAAATTGTGGCTTGCTCTTGCTTTTTTAAAAACTAATGCTATAATTATAGAAAAAATCAGGGGTATTTTAGGGATTAAAAAGTAAGGTGTAGTCGAATGGAAGATTTATGTAAAGAATTCATAGAATTTGTAAATATTCTCAAAAAGGTAAGAAATGAATGTCCTTGGGATAGAAAGCAAACTCCCAAGTCCTTGGTACAATATTTTATGGAAGAAAGCTATGAATTAGTAGAAGCTATAGAGAATGAGAATGAGGAAGGAATAAAGGAAGAATTAGGTGATGTACTCATTCACATAGTAATGCAAAGCATTATGGCGGAGGAAAGAAAAAGCTTTAATTTGGAAGATGTATTAAGAAATGTTAGCAATAAACTTATCTTAAGACATCCTCATGTTTTTGGAAACACAAAGCTTGAAAATGAAGAAGAGGTTCTTTTAAACTGGGAAAGTATTAAAAAGGAGGAAAAGGAAAATAGTAAAGGTATTTTAGATGGTATTCCAAAAATTTTACCCTCTCTTCTTGCCTCATTAAGAATTCAAGAAAAAGTATCCCATGTAGGTTTTGATTGGAAAAATGCAGAAGAAATTTTACCGAAATTAAGAGAAGAATTATTAGAGCTTGAGAATGCCATTAAGGAAGGGGATAAAGAAAATATTAGAGAAGAGATAGGTGATCTTCTTTTTACCATAGTAAATCTTTCCCGCCATTTAGATGTAAATCCAGAAACTGCATTAAAAGAGACAAACGAGAAATTCATAGAAAGATTCAGATTTATTGAGGAAAAGGTAAAAGAAGAAAACAAAAGGTGGGAAGAGTTAACCTTAGAAGATATGGATAAATGGTGGGAAATATCTAAGACTGCCCAGAAAGGGGGTGAAAAGGAATGAAAAAGGCAGAATTTATTGCCAAAGTAGCGGAGAAGGCAAAAATCACAAAGAAGGAAGCCACTAAAGTAGTTAATGCTGTATTAGAATCCATCACTGAGGCTCTATCAAAGGGAGAGCCAGTTCAATTTGTAGGATTTGGTACCTTCTCTGTCAGAAAGAGATCAGCAAGAGAAGGAAGAAATCCTCGTACTCAACAACCAATCAAAATCCCAGCCACAAAAGTTCCTGTATTCCGTCCAGGAAAAGAGTTAAGAGAAGCAGTAAAGAAATAAATGTGAGGGCTGGGGGAAACCCCAGCCTAATAATTTAAATTCACAAAGGAGTGAATTATGTTAAACAAACTTCCATTAGAAGAGGAGCATAAAAAGTTAAATGCGCGCTTTTTTGAGTTTGGCGGATGGTGGATGCCTTTAGAATACAAAGGCGTTATAGAGGAGCACTTAGAGGTTAGAACCAATGTAGGCATCTTTGACATCTCCCATATGGGGAGATTAAAGGTTTCAGGAGAAAAGGTTTTAGATTTCCTCCAATTTGTAACCTCAAATGATGTTAAAAAACTTTATCCTGGAAAAGCTCAATATTCTCTTATTCTTTCCCCAAATGGTACCATTTTAGATGATATTTTGGTTTTCATGGTAAGCTCTTACGAATTCCTTTTAATTGTAAACGCAGGAAACAGAGAAAAAATATTAAATTGGCTTTATTCAAATAATTCTTATAAGGTTAATATTGAAGATATTACTCATAAAACTGTTCTTTTTGCTATTCAGGGTCCAAAAGCAGAAGAAATCACCCAAAAAATTTTTAATATTGATTTATCTACTTTAAAATACTATCACTTTACATTCTTCAAATACTATGAGTCAGATATCATAATCTCTCGCACAGGATATACCGGTGAGGATGGATTTGAATTACTGATACCTATTTCATTGGCTCAAGAGCTTTGGAAGAAATTTATTTATGAAGAAAATATAAAGCCTTGTGGTTTAGGAGCAAGAGATACACTGAGGCTTGAGATGGGTTATCCTTTATACGGGCATGAAATAGATGAAAATACTACTCCTTGGGAAGCAAATCTATCCTTTGTGGTTAAATTAGATAAGGACATAGATTTCATTGGAAAAACTTCTCTTTTACAATTAAAGGATAGTCCAAGTAAAAGGCAGATTGCCTTTTATGTAGATGAGGGAATACCAAGACAAAATTATGGAATATTTTATAATGATGAGAAAATTGGATATGTAACAAGTGGCTCATATTCTCCCATATTAAAGAAAGGAATAGCAATAGGATATGTAAAAGAGATTAAAGAAGATATGATAGTTGAAATAAGAAATAAAAGAGTTAAAATAAACTTAGTTAAATTACCTTTTGTAAAAAATACATCAATAAAGAAAGGAGTGAAATAAAATGTATCCAGAGGATAGAAAATATTCAAAGGAGCATGAATGGGCAAAATTGGACGGGAATAATGCTATCATTGGTATAACCTATCATGCTCAAAATGAGTTAGGAGATGTAGTTTATGTTGATCTTCCCTCCATTGGAAAAGAGGTAAAACAAGGTGATATTTTAGCAACGGTAGAATCTGTAAAGACTGCTTCTGAGGTTTACTCACCATTATCAGGAAAGGTAGTAAAAGTTAACGAGGAGCTAAAAACAAAGCCCGAACTTTTAAACGAAGATCCTTATGAAAAGGGATGGATAGCAGTAATTGAGCTATCAAATCCAAGTGAGTATGAAACTTTATTATCTGCGGAGGAGTATAAATCCTTTATAGGGGAGTAAGATGACATACTTTCCTCACACGAAAAAAGAAATTGAAGAAATGCTAAAAGAAATTGGAGTAGAAAGTATTGAGGAACTTTTCTTAGACATTCCAGAAGAAATAAGAGAGCTTGCAAATAAAAACTTTCTGCTTCCTCCACCTATATCAGAAATTGAGCTAAAAAAAGAAATCCTTAATATTTCTCAGGAAAATAAAACTGATTTTATCTCCTTTATAGGTGGAGGAGCCTATAACCATTATATTCCACCTGTTGTTAAAGAGATAATTTCATATCCTTCTTTCTATACATCCTATACACCGTATCAACCTGAGATAAGTCAGGGATTTTTGCAGGCAATGTTTGAATATCAAAGCCTAATATGTGATTTAACAGGAATGGATGTTGCAAATGCATCCCTTTACGAGGCTGGTTCAGGTACTGCAGAATCTGCATTAATGGCTTATAGAATTAATGGAAGAAAAGATGTGATTATCTCAGAAGGGGTTCATCCAGAATATAAAGAGGTACTAAGAACTTATTTAAAATCGTTAAAACTAAATATTAAAGAAATTCCACTCAACGAAAGAGGAGAAACTGATCTTAATAAGCTAAAAGAAATATTAAACGAAAACACCTCATCTGTTATTATTCAAAATCCCAATTTTTTTGGAGTCATAGAAAAGGATATAGATAAAATTTCTGGTATTGTCCACGAAAATAATTCTCTGCTCATTTCAATAGTATATCCTATATCACTTGGTATTCTAAAACCCCCAAAGGATTATAATGCAGATGTAGTGGTAGGAGAAGGTCAAGCTCTTGGTAATAGTCTAAACTTTGGAGGACCCTATTTAGGGATTTTTGCTACAAAAAAGGAATTTATAAGACAGATACCAGGTAGAATTGTAGGGGAAACCATTGATAAGAATGGAAAAAGAGGTTTTGTATTAACCTTACAAGCAAGAGAGCAACACATAAGAAGAGCAAAGGCAACCTCAAACATATGTAGTAACGAAGCCTTAACAGCTTTAGCAAGTACTGTTTATCTTTCTTTATTAGGGAAAAAGGGACTAAAAAGAATAGCAGAAATTTGTTTTGATAGAGCCCATTATGCCCATAAAAAACTTTCTGAGATTCCTGGAATTGATTTCCCATATTCAGGCTATTTCTTTAATGAATTTGTAATCCGACTAAATAAAAGTGCAAAGGATGTATACGAAGAGCTTATGAATATAAAAATACTACCCGGAGTCTTGCTTTCCAACTTCTACCCAGTAAGGGAAAAAGAAATACTTTTAGCTTTTACTGAGATGAATTCAAAAGAAGAAATAAATTACTTTGTAAATAAACTAAGAGAGGTATTAAGATGAGAGAAGTTCCTTTAATAAAGGAATTATCCAATGAAGATCGAGAGACTATAAATTTACCTGAAGATGTTGATTTTAAGCCTGATGAGGAATTACCTAAAGAACTCCTTAGAGAAGATCTACCTCTTCCCCAAATTAGTGAGGTTGAAGTAATAAGACATTTTTCAAACTTAGCATTAAGAAATTATGGGGTAGATATAGGATTTTACCCATTAGGCTCCTGTACAATGAAGTATAATCCCAAAATAAATGAGGAATTAGCAAGACTTAATGGATTTACAGAACTTCATCCTTACACTCCTGAGAAACTTAGTCAAGGCTCTTTAAAAATTATTTATCAATTAGAACAGTTACTTTGCAAAATTACAGGGATGGAAAGGTTCACCTTTCAGCCATCCGCTGGTGCCCATGGAGAGCTTACTGGACTTTTAATTATAAAAGCCTATTTAGAGGATAAAGGGGAAGATAGACATATAGTCCTTGTTCCAGACTCTGCCCATGGGACAAATCCTGCAAGTGCTTCTATGGCAGGCTTCGAAACTATTGAAATTCCATCCGATGAGAGGGGACTTGTAAATCCTAAAATACTTAAAAAGTATGTAAATAAAGATACCGCCGTACTAATGTTAACAAATCCAAATACCTTAGGATTATTTGAAAGGGATATTTTGGAAATAGCAGAAATTATGCACGAGAATGGTTCATTATTATACTATGATGGGGCAAATCTTAATGGAATAATGGGATACGCAAGACCTGGAGATATGGGATTTGATGTGGTACATCTAAATCTGCATAAGACCTTCTCTACTCCCCATGGAGGTGGAGGACCTGGAGCTGGTCCTGTAGGAGTTAAAAAACACCTTGCAAACTTCCTACCAAAACCAACGGTAGATTTTGATGGAGAAAGATACTTTCTAAACTACAATATACCTAAAAGTATAGGAAGAGTAAGAACTTTCTATGGCAACTTCTCAGTTCTATTAAAAGCATATATATACATAAGACTTTTAGGGCATGAGGGATTGAAAAAAACAACCGAGATGGCAGTTTTAAATGCAAATTATTTGAAGGAAAAGTTAAAAGAATTTTACCATCTCCCCTATCCAGATATTTGTAAGCATGAGTTTGTATTATCTGGAAAAAAACAAAAAGAAAGAGGAGTTAAAACCTTAGATATTGCAAAAAGGATTTTAGACTTTGGAGTACATCCACCTACCATTTATTTCCCTCTAATTGTTGAGGAAACCCTTATGATAGAACCAACAGAAACAGAGCCCAAGTATGTACTTGATGAATTCATAGAGATTCTAAAAAAGATAGATGAAGAAAGCAAAAAGGATCCTGAAACTGTTAAAAATGCTCCTCATAATACACCTGTTGGAAGATTGGATGAGGCACTTGCTGCAAAACAGCTAAAGGTAAAATGGGAATAGTAGTTGTAAATCCCTTAAAAACCCTGACTATAAGTACATCAGGAGAATATTGTAGTCTTCAATGTGATCACTGTAAAGGTCATTTCCTAAAGTTCATGCATTCTCCAAGTAATAATTACAATAATCAGAAATATAAAAGCGTTTTGATCAGTGGAGGATTTGATAGTGAAGGTAAGCTTATTAATATTCCTGTAGATTATATAAAGAAATTAAAGGAGAGAGGATTTAGAATAAACGCCCATTTAGGACTTGTGGATGAGAAGGATATTGAAAAACTAAAAGGATTAATAGATGAGGTATCCTTTGATATTGTGCTTAGTAATGATGTAATACATAATATCTTTCATCTAAATAAAGATAAAGAAGACTATAAAAAAGCCTTTGAACTACTTATTGATAATTTTTCAGTAAGTCCCCATATAATAATAGGAATAAACAATGGAATCATAGATGATGAGTATGAAATAGTAGATTATTTGCAAAATTTTACGATCAAAAAATTAATCTTTATCGTATTTACTCCTATAAAAGGTACACCTATGGAAAAGGTAAGTCCACCTTCCCTTGAAAGTATTGATCAATTTTTAGGTTTTGCTAGGGAAAAACTAAAAAATACAGAGTTTTACATGGGATGTGTCCGTCCAAAAGGTGAATATAGAGAAAAATTGGACCTATTAGCGATTAAATATGGATTTAAGGTCATTGTAAAACCTCACCCAAACACCTTAGAACTTTTAAAAAGGGAAGATAAAATTGAATCATATTTTGAGGAGTGCTGTGCCCTGGTATGAAAATAGGGGTTTCTTATGGTAGTTTGAAATTATTAGAAGAAGGAATATTAAAAGAGGACTCCCCTACCACACTATATCTTCTTACCCCTGGAAAATGTTTGAACAATTGTGCCTTTTGCACCCAAGCAAGAGATAGCAAAAGCAGTGGAATTTTACTCTCAAGAATTTCCTGGCCGCCAGTAGAAGTTGACTATCTAATTAATCTCTTAGAGAAAAGAAATCCCTTTAAAAGAATATGTATTCAAAGCACAAAAAATGTGCACTGGGAAGATACTATTGAATATTTAATCAAGAATTTACAGAAATTTAATATTCCCATATCTATATCCTCTCCTATTGAAGATTTCAACACTATAGAAAGGTTTTTAAATTTAGGAGTAGACAAGATAAACCTTTCCTTAGATGTTATAAACAAAAATAAATTTGAAGAGTATAAAGGGGAAAGCTTTACAAAAAGACTATCTTTTATAATAGAATCTTCCCAAAAATTTCCCCATAAAATCACTACTCATATAATTATAGGATTGGGAGAAAAGGAGAAAGAGGCTATTGAGATTATAAATGAACTCATACAAAATAATATCACTATAGCCCTATTTGCATTCACTCCTATTCCAGGAACAAGGCTTGAAAATCAATCTCCACCAGACTATCTAACATATAGAAAAATTCAACTAATAACATTTCTCTTGAAAGAGAGATTAGTAAAATTTGAAGATTTAACCTTCGATAATGACAAACTGATAATTGAGGAAGATCTAATAAAAAAGGCATCTCTCTTCTTTGAAAAAATCTTTACTACTTCTGGCTGTCCAAACTGCAATAGACCTTATTATAATGAAAGTCCCAGAATTACTCCTTACAACTTTCCAAGACCCCTAAAAGAAAATGAAATAAAAGAGATCTTGGAACTAATAAGAAACAATCAATGCTCTACCTTGACGAAAAGGTAAAGTTTATTATTTGGAAAATTAGAGAACATTTCTATAACGATGGAATATATCTAATAGGTGGATTTGTTAGAGATCTATTCTTAGGTAGAAAAAACAATGACTTAGATTTTATCATCTATCCCTTTGACTTTATTAAACTACAAGAGTTTTCAAAAGTTATTAATGGAAAAATATTCTTTTTAGATGAAGAAAGGAAATATATCAGAATAAATGTTGGCATTGATGATGAGGAGTATTCATTAGATTTTACCCCACCTATTGAGAATAATCTAATAAAAGAAATCATTAGAAGAGATTTTACAATAAATACAATAACAATATTTCTTGATAACTTCAAAATAATAGATCCATTAAGGGGCATCAAAGATCTCTTAGAGGGAAATATTAATGTATGTACATCAAAAAGCCTTATTGAAGACCCCTTGAGAATACTTAGGGCATTTAGATTTTCATCCAACTTAGGTTTTAAAATCAATCATCAAACCCAGAAAGAAATTTCAAAGAATGCCATATATTTAAATAAAGTAAAAGGAGAAAGAATCCATAATGAGATTTACAAAATTTTAAAGGGACCCTTTACAAGCTATATATGGCTGAAAATGCATGAATTAAAAGTATTAAAAGTAATTCTTCCTGAGCTATCCAATTTAGAGAACATCCCATGGAGTCCTCCCCACTCTACAAACCCTCTAATTCATACCTTTTCTTCCTTAGGCATCCTGGAATTTTTATATTATTACTTGGATGAAATCTTTGAGGAATACTCTGATAAGATTCGAGAGCATTTAAATGAAAAAGTATACGATGAGTTTACGAGAAGAGAATTAATAAAGATTGCAGTCCTTCTTCACGACATAGGAAAGGAAAAATATTTTATAGATGAAAAAAATAAAGTTCATTATTATGGGCACGAAAATCTTGGAAGTCTAATGATAGAAAATATAGCAGAAAGATGGAGATTGAGTGGTAAGGAGAAAGACCTTCTTAAAAAATTGGTAAAATATCATCTATATCCTGCCTTCATTTTTAGAGATAACGGAGAAAAATTGAAAATTGTTAATAAAATGAAAGAGGATACTATAAGCTTAATACTTCTATTTTTAGCAGATCATTTATCTATACATAAGAATATAGAGGTTTTGGATTTTGCAAAGAGTGTAATAAGAATATATTTAGAGAAGAAAGATTTAAAACCTATCCTTTCAGGAAATGAAATTATGGAGATATTTAACTTAAAACCTTCTCCTCTCATTGGTTATTTAAAGGATAAATTATTAATGGCTCAGCAGAAGGGAATAGTAAAAAGTAAAGAAGAAGCTATAGATTACTTAGAAAAAATAATGAAGGATGAAAGCTTTAGAGAAAAAGATAATTGAAAAATTTTTAAAGCCCAAAATAGATATCTTAGAATTTCCCTTTGAATGGGGAAAAGAGACTCTGTATTATCTTTATTATTTCCAAAAGGGAGAAGAAGCGTTAATTTCTAAGGAACAAATGGAAATAAGAATATTCCAGGAATGGATCAAAAACAACAAAAGAGATTTTTTTACTTTTATATCACTTATAAATAAAATTAAAGATTTTAGAAAAGAACTTCTAACGAATAGTATAGAGATTAAAAGCTATTTGCTAAAAATAGCAAAAGATTTAGAAGAGTACATCTTTCTACAAAATATTCCTATTCCCAAAAGCATTAATTTCCCATCTCTTCAAGAATTAGGAGAGGAAAATTTTCTATGGGAGATTTTATCTTGGTATCTAAAAATAATTAAAACCATAACCTTTTGTATAAATTTTTTCCACTATCCTAAAATTCATAGTGAATTAAGTCTTTTATCAAAAACCCACAAATTTTCCCCTAAAGAACGTTACTCTCTGGAATTATATAAAAATGATATAGCAAATATACTTATTGGTTTAACAGGATATCCCATTGGAGAGGAGAATTATGAGATTTTTCTCCCCTCCAATGTGGTTTATATCACTTCTATGGATAAAGATTCTTTTGAAATTAAAGACTTTGAAATAATCTTTTATTTATTGTAGATACCAAGTTCAATAACCCTAATCCAAACCTCACCATTTGCATCTTTACCTAATCTAATCTCTATTTTGTTGGTCTCCCCTTTAAGCCAAAGGGATGTTATATCAAAAGAGGATGATACATATATTCCAGCCCCAATGTCCCATCCCTTTATAAGTAACTTATCATTTACAGATATTTCTAAAGGATTCCATGTTTCTAAATAAGGAATCTGCAAAGAAAGAGCATAAAGTTTCAATATAACTCTAAAAGGTAATTCATCCTTTGTTACAGGAGTGTAAACTCTAATATAGCTTTCTGGTCTATAGAGAGATAAATGATAAGAACCATCCTCACTTTCCAACCTTGTCCCCTTACCTAATTCATATACAAGGTTTCCAGTAGGACTCTTCTTTGAAAAGTCTATGATATAAGTTTCCTTTGCAAGTCCTAAATTGATTATAATTAACATTAGAATTAAAATAATAATCCCTTTTTTCATTTTCCAAACCTCCTTTTTTATGAATCCTTCTTAGCTCTTGGGTGTGCTTTTAGATATATCTTTTGAATCTGTTCTCTTGTAACATGGGTGTAAATTTGGGTTGTAGCGATTCTGACATGTCCAAGCAGTTCTTGAACAGCTCTCAAATCTGCCCCTCCCTCTAAGAGATGGGTAGCAAAGGTGTGTCTTAAGGTGTGAGGAGTAAATTTCTTATTCAACTTTTTAGAGTATTTTTCAATTATTAATCTTACCCCTCTATCTGTAAGAGGTCCTCCTTTGGCATTTAAAAAGAACCTATCAGTTGGCTTTTTAATAAGTTTTGGTCTTACTTTATCAAAGTATAGCTTGAGAATATTGAGAGTTTGTTCTCCTATTATTACTATCCTCTCCCTTGATCTTTTTCCAAAAACCCTAATCTCTCCAAGCTCCCAATTTATATCTTTATCCTTCATGTTAATAAGCTCTCCCACTCTAATTCCTGTAGCATATAAGGTCTCTATAATAGCTCTATCTCTAATCTCCAATAAATTATCTAAAGAAGGTATTTCTAAAAGCCTTATTACTTCCTCCTGAGATAAAAAATTTGGAAGCTTTTTATCTACCTTTGGGGTAGATAAAAATATTGTAAGATCCTCATTAATTTTTTCCTCTTTTAAAAGGTAAAGCATAAAATTTCTAAGACTTATTATTTTCCTTGCTAAAGTTGATTTTTTATACTCCTTCTCTGCTAAGTAGTGGAGAAAACTTCTAATTGTTTTCCTATCCGCAAAATAGAGACCAGATTTTTCACAATACTCAGCAAAATCAATAAGATCCGCCTTATAGCTTCTCACAGTATTTTCTGAGTAGTTTTTTTCAAACCTTAGATAATTTAAGAATTCTTTTAACTCCTCATGTACATTCATAGCTTTTAAATATTAAACCTTTTTATAATTTCTGATAAAGTATTTAAAGATCTTTTTGCATAAATCTCATTTCTAAGTTTCTTATCTTTTACTCTCTTTTCAATGGGTGGCATTAACCCCCAATTAGCATTCATAGGCTGGAAATCCTTTACAGAAATAGGAGAAGTAACATAGCCTATTAATGCTCCTATCATTGTTTCTGGGGGCAGTGTTATCAATGGTTTTCCTGTTATAAGACGGTATGCATTGATTCCAGCAATAATTCCAGTACTTGCAGATTCCATATATCCTTCTACTCCAATAATTTGCCCTGCGAAAAATATTCTTTTATCCTTCTTAAACTGTAAAGTTGGCTCAAGAAATCTTGGAGAATAAAAATATGTATTTCTATGCATAACTCCATATCTTGCAAACTCCGCATTCTCTAATCCAGGTATCATTCTAAAAATTCTCTTTTGTTCTAACCATTTTAATCTTGTTTGAAAACCAACAAGACTATACATTGTCTTATACTTGTTTTCTGGACGTAGTTGAACAACAGCAAAAGGCTCTTTTCCTGTACGAGGGTCTGGAAGACCAACAGGTCTCATAGGACCAAATCTAAGGGTATCAACTCCTCTCTTTGCCATAACCTCAATGGGTAAACATCCTTCAAAATATCTTTCCTCATCTGGGAAATGGGATTCTACAGTATCCGCTTTTATTAATTCCTCTACAAATCTATAATATTCTTCTCTACTCATAGGAGCATTTAGATATACTTCCTCTTCTCCTTTTCCATATCTGTTTGCAAAATAAAGCTTCCTCATGTCTAAGGATTCAGCTAATACTATTGGAGATACTGCATCGTAGAAATATAAAAAGTCTGTATCTAACAAGTCTTGGAGATGTTTTGCAAATTCATCAGATGTTAGAGGACCAGTAGCAACTATAACTATTCCTTCTTTTGGTATTTCTTTGATCTCTTCTCTAATTATTGATACATAAGGGTTACTTGAAAGAATCTCTTCTACTCTTCTTGCAAAAAGCTCTCTATCTACTGCCAAAGAGGTTCCTGCAGGAATTTGGGTCTCTTCAGCTACTCTTAAAATTAAAGAATCAAGAAGTCGCATTTCCTCTTTTAATAAACCACTTGCATTTGTAATTTCCTTCGATTTTAGTGAATTACTACAAACAAGCTCTGCTAAGTAACCTGTTTTATGTACAGGAGTCATAACCTTAGGTCTCATTTCATATATCTCTACGGGAATTTTTCTCTTGGCAATCTGCCAGGCGGATTCGCACCCAGCAAGTCCTCCTCCTATAATTATTACTTTTTCCACTTTTTACTCCTCCTATTCCATTCAATATAATCACATTCTTTATTACTACACTTTTTATATCCCTTCCCTTTCAAAAGAATGTTACCACACTTTGGACACTTCTCATTCAATGGTTCTAAAGAGGAGGTAAAATTGCAATTTGGATAGTTAATACAGCCCCAAAAAGCCTTTGGCTTTTCTTTATTCTTCCTTGAAAATCTCTTTACCACATCTCCACCACAAATTGGACATTTCCCTTCTGCATATTCATAAATAGGCTCTGTATAACTACACTCTGGATATTTCGAACATGCATAGTATTTGCCAAATTTATTCTCCTTTAGCAGTAAGGGGCTTCCACATTTTGGACAAACTTTATCCGTTTTTTCAGCAACTTCAACTTTTTTTGTCTCGTTATAAGCTTTATCTAATTCTTTTTTAAAAGTAGGATAAAACTCTTTTAAAACCTCCTCACTATCTTTTTTCCCTTCCTCTATCTCATCTAAATCTTTCTCCATATGAGCAGTAAACTTTATATTTATTAAAGAGGGAAATTTATTTATAAGAAGATCGTTCACTGTTTTTCCTAAGGTTGTAGGTACTAAGTACTTATTATTTAATACTACATACTTTCTCTCTTTTAATGTTGATATAATCACAGCATAAGTACTTGGTCTTCCTATTCCGTATTTTTCCAAAGTTCTCACTAAGGTTGCTTCTGTATATCTTGCTGGTGGTTGTGTAAAGAATTGTTTTGGCTCCAAATTTTTTAAGATTAATTCCTGATCTTCCTTAAGAGGAAATGGAAACATAACATTTTCTTCATTTTCTTCTTCTTCCTCTTTATATAAAATCAAATACCCTGGAAACTTCAAACTTCTACCTCTTACTTTAAAAATGTAATCTCCTGCTGAAATTTCTACATCCAAAACATCATATATAGCATTTGACATTTGACTTGCTAAAAATCTATGCCATATCAAGTTATAAAGCTTAAACTCATCTAAGGTTAAATAATTTTTGACACTTTCGGGTTCCCTTAATACAGAAGTGGGACGTATAGCCTCGTGAGCTCCTTGTACACCTAATTTTTTCTTTTCTTTTCTTTCCTTTCCCACATAATCCTTACCAAAATGTTCCTTTATATAATTTTCCGCTTCCTGCCTGGCTTCTTCTGCAATTCGAGTAGAATCTGTTCTCATATAGGTTATTAAACCTACTCTCTCAGAACCTATATCCACACCCTCATAAAGCTTTTGGGCAATACGCATTGTCTTCTCTACCGGAAAGCCCAATAATTTGCTTGCAGATTGCTGAAGTGTACTCGTAATAAAAGGCAGTGGTGGAGATTTTTTCTCCTCCTTTGGTGTTAGACTTTTTACTATAAAATGCTCATTTTTAATTTCTTCTATTATCTTTAAGGCAGTTTCTTCATCCTTTATATTTACTTCTTTCCCTTTATATGAAAAAAGCTTTGCCTTTATTTCCTTCTTCTTATCACTATTAGTGAGATAGGCATAAATTTCCCAGTATTCTTCTGGGACAAAAGATTCTATTTCTTTTTCTCTTTCACAAATCAATCTTAAAGCAACAGACTGTACCCTTCCTGCAGAAAGTCCCTTTCTTACCTTATCCCATAAGAATGGGCTCAACTCATAACCAACTAATCTATCTAAGATTCTTCTCGTTTGCTGAGCTTTTATCTTATTCCAATCTAACTTTCTTGGTGACTGCAAAGCAAGTTTTATAGCTCTTGGAGTAATCTCATGAAATTCAATCCTTGAATATTCGTCACTATCCAATTTTAAAGTCTCTACTATATGCCAAGCTATTGCTTCTCCTTCTCTATCAGGGTCTGTTGCTAAGTATAGATGGGTTGCAGATTTCGATAAAGTCTTTAATTCTTTTATAACTTTTTCTTTTCCAGGTAAGACTTTATACTTTGGCTTAAAATTATCATCCACATCTACTCCCATCTCTTTTTCTGGCAAATCCCTTATATGACCATAAGAAGCTACTACTTTAAAATCCTTTCCCAAAATTTTTTCAATTGTTTTTGCCTTTGCAGGTGACTCTACTATGACTAATTTCAATTCCTTACTCATTCCAAACACTCCTTTTTATTGCATATCTTTGTCCTGGATATTCCTCTATTATATCCTTACTCTGAAGAGATATTAATAAAAAAATTAATCTTGAAACATGTATATTACTTTCCTCCGCTATCTCATCTATAAACTTAGGCTCAAAGGAAAGGAACCTAAGTAATTTCTCTTCCTCTTCACTTAATTTAATTTCTTCTCTCTTACTTTTTTCATATGATAAACCATAATCATCTAATATATCTCTAATATCCAAAATCATCTTGGCTCCATCTTGAATTAGTCTATTTGTTCCCTTACTTTTTCCATCAATAATTCTTCCCGGTATAGCATATACATCTCTCCCTTGATCCAAAGCCAAGCCTGCAGTAATTAATGCTCCACTTTTTTCTCCTGCCTCTACAACCAAAACTGCTCTTGATATTCCACTAATTATTCTATTTCTTTGAGGAAATGTATAATAGGCTGGCTTTGTATTCAAAGGATACTCAGAAATGATTGCACCACCATTTTCAACAATATCCTCCGCCAAACCTATATTCTCCTTAGGATATATATGATCAAAACCTGACCCTATAACAGCCCAGGTCTTACCTTTTACTTCCAAAGCTCCTTTATGGGCATATGTATCTATACCATAAGCAAGTCCACTCACTATTACAAATCCTAAACTTGCCAATTCTTTAGAAAATTCAAAAGCCATCTTTATTCCATAACTTGTAGGCTTTCTTGTTCCTACTATAGAAATAAACAAATCTCCTTCTAATCTTCCCTTATATAATAAGAATAAAGGAGGATTTTTAATCTCTGCTAAAAGAGGGGGATAATTTTCTTCCCCAATTACAACCATATCAATTCCCTTTTTTATAAGATCTTCCCAAAATTTCTCCCAAGAATTTTTTCTTCTAAATAATATGAATTCTTGAATAATTGAAGAGTTTGAAAAAGCATGAAGCAAATCACTGTCTGATAGTAAAAATAAATCTTTTACATTAATAAAATTTATCCATTCCCTCCATCTTCTAAATAGTGGAGGGAAATGACTTAGTGCATACAAATATGGCTTATCCTCTTTTAAAAAATTAAAACTATTATTAAACACTCTTGGTATTTTACCATAAAATTGATTAGAAAATCATATTGTGGTTGAAAATAGAATTTGGTTTAATTTTATTCTCTTGGTGGAGGCGATGGGATTTGAACCCACGACCTCTTGCATGCGAAGCAAGCGCTCTCCCACTGAGCTACGCCCCCACCTTCAACTATATGATAGTTTACTTCATACTTAAGCTCCATGTCAAATTTTAATATTGACATGTTTAAACTAAAATCCTAAAATTAATTATAAATTTTATTTCTTAAAGAAATAATATTATCCAACGAGGTATAATTATGGTATTTATAAAAACGGGAAAAACTGGTAAGGTCACTCAACAAAGAGAGATTAACAAGACAATAATTTTAAATGGATTTTTAAGATATAAAAATATATCAAGGGCAGATATTGCAAGGAAATTTAACTTAAGCAAAAGCACAGTCACACGCCTTGTAACCCAATTTTTAGAGGAAGGAGTTCTCATAGAGGTTGGTAGTTATTCAAAAGGTTTAGGAAGAAAAGCTGTCATTTTAAGCCTAAATCCAGAATATAAAAAGGCTATGGCAATAAAAATAGGAGTTACTATATCTACCATTGCAAAAGTAAATTTCGCCATGAGAATTGAGGAATGTATTGATTTTCATACTCCTGAAAATCATGAAGAATTCATAGAAAAGGTGGCAGAAGGCATAGAAAAATTATTCCCAACTGGAAAAGAAAAAATACATGCTGTTGGAATCGGTGTTCCAGGGATTGTTAATAGTACTTTCAAAAAGATAGTAATAGCTCCAAACTTAAAGTGGAAGGATATACCATTAGCTACTTTACTCAATAGAAAAATAAAAAGCAAATTCAATATTAACATACCTGTAAAATTGGATAATGAGGCTAATTTGGCGGTAGTTGCAGAAGGGATGTTAGGAGAAAGGATTGGACTCGAAGATTCAAATATAGTTTATGTATATATTGGAGAAGGAATTGGAACAGGCTTGATCTTAGAAGGAAAACTATATAGAGGAAAGAAAAATACAGCAGGTGAATTTGGTCATATGACTATTTCTAAGGATGGAATACTATGTAAATGTGGAAAGAAAGGATGTTGGGAAAGATATGCATCTCTTTCCAGTCCTATCGCAAAAGAGATGGGAATTGATATAAATAAGGAAGAAATTTATGTAGAGAACAAGGAATTAATCAAAGAATTTGCAAACGAAATAGCCTTTGGAATCATTAATATTGTGAATGGATTAAACCCAGATGTTATTATACTTGGTGGTCCATTAGTTACTGGTGCAAACACAAACTTTTGGGATGATGTAAGAAAAGAAGTTATAAAACAAGTAAGAAAATTCAGTATTACTAAGGAGGCAGGGGAAGTTAGGATAGAACTAACCTCCTTCTTAAAATATCCTGCAGAACTCTTAGGTGCTGGGATCTGGGCATTTTGGGATATCTTTGAAGGTCCCGTCTTATCAACAGTTTAATATAAATATATCCTTTCTATCCACTATTCAGTAAACTAAAGTTTATCACTCCATTATGAACCTATTTCATTCTACCTTGAATGCGTTTTCCCCGCATATACTATCTGTATTGGTTCCTATGTGAGTACATTTACTCCAACTTTTTTACAAAGCTATTTTTCTAATTTTTAGAAAGATATTGCCAAAAATTAATATATGAATTATACTTTTATAAAAATATAGTTTATAATTTATAAAGGGAGGTTAAATAAAATGGAAGAGGAAATAAGAAAAATTTTAAAAATGTTGGAAGAAGGAAAAATAAATGCAGAAGAAGCGGAAAGACTAATAAATGCTTTAGAAGAAAGGAGATCAAAAATAAAAAACATAGATAGTTTAGGTAAAATTATTGGAGAATCAGTTTCCTCTGCTCTTTCAATTGTACCTTCTATTTTAGAAAGTGTCTTTACACCTTCCTCAAAAGAAATAAGAGAAAAAATAGAATGGAATAAAGATGAACTACTTGAAATTTCTCTTTCTGGCGGTGACTTAGATATAAAAACTGAGGAGAATACAAATGAGATAAATATTGAAGGGAAAGGTAAATTCCATTTAGAGGAAGGAAAAATTAAACTTGCAGGAGGAGACTTTTCTATAACTCTTCCCTCTGATCTTAAAAAACTAAGAATATTAGTAAGTGCAGGAGATTTAGATGGAAGTGTATCTTGTGAAAAAATAGAGATTATACTAAATGCAGGAGATGTGGATCTCAACATTAGTTGTGATGATCTAAATGGAGTGGTAAACATGGGAGACATGGATATAAAATTTTTGAAAAGTCCAAAAAATGCCACATTGAATTGTAATATGGGAGATTTAAGTATAAACTTACCAGAAAATTATAATGGGACCATTATCCCACACATTTCTTTAGGAGACTTAAGTATCTCAAAAGAAGGCTATAGATTTAAAGATAAAAAATATGTATTTGGGAATGAAGAAGAAAGTAAAATAGAGATCTTTTGCAAGATGGGAGATGTATCTATAAATTAGAAGAGAGGGGAGCTTATCTCCCCTCTATACCATTTTCTTCAATCACCTTTTTATAGAAATATGCACTATCCTTTAATATCCTCTTCTGAGTTGAGTAATCTGTATATATTATTCCAAACCTTTTACTGGTACCAAAAGCCCATTCAAAATTATCCATGAGAGTCCAGATAAAATAGCCTCTTAAATTAACTCCATCTTTAATAGCCCTGTAACATTGATAAATATGTTCTCTTAAATAATCAATTCTCTTTTGATCCTCTACTCTACCATCTTTTAGTTCATCTTTAAAGGCTGCTCCATTTTCGGTAATTATTATGTTGTTAATATAATCCTTTGATAATCTAAAAAGAAGATAGTATAAGCCTTCTGGATATACTTCCCAATTCATTTCCGTTTTTTCATTTGGTCCCTCAACATGTTTCAATGGGAGGAAAGGATTGGATGGATCATACTTTACTATTGTTCTTGTATAATAATTTACTCCCACAAAATCTATTGGAGTGGTTATAATCTTGAAGTCCTCTGGATCATAATTGAAGTTCCATCTAAATTTTGGAAGAAGATTTTCTACCTCTTCTGGATATTTGCCTTTAAATAATGGATCTAAAAACCACCTATTGGTATACGCATCTTGCAACTTTGCACACTCTAAATCTTCTTCAGAATCTGATGCAGGATATACTGGACTCAGGTTTAAAGCTATTCCTATTTCTCCTTTTACTCCATTATCATAAAAGGCTTGCACTGCCAATCCATGCGCTAATAAAAGATTATGAGATGCAATAAAGGCTCCCTTCATATCTTTTTTTCCAGGAGCATGAACCCCAAACCCATATCCAAGAAAAGCATTAACCCAAGGCTCATTTAGAGTAATCCATATTATGTCCCTGTTACCAAATACTTTAAAAATAAAGTTGGCATACTCTGCAAAATACTTCGCAGTATCTCTATTCAACCATCCACCTTTATCTTCTAATGCTTGTGGTAAATCCCAGTGATATAGAGTTATCACAGGCTTTATATTGTTTTTTATAAGAGTATCAATTAACTGGCGATAAAAATTCAACCCTTTATAATTAACAGGTCCCTTTCCTTCTGGAAAGATTCTTGCCCATGAAATTGAAAATCTATAACCTTTTAGACCAATAAATTTCATAAGTTCAACATCTTCTCTCCATAAATGATAATGATCACAAGCTATATCACCATTTTGTGACTCAAAAATTGCTCCTGGAGTATGAGAGAACCTATCCCATACAGTTTCGCCCTTTCCATCCTCATCCACTGCTCCTTCAATTTGATAGGATGCCGTAGCAGTACCCCAAAGAAAACCATCTGGAAAAACCAGCTTTCCCAAAAAAATCACCTCCATCTTAAAATTAAATACAGATTATTTTATTTAGAATATAAAAATTTTTCAACTTATAAAAGCATTGACTTAGAGTTTACTCTAAAATTTAAACTATAAAAAAATTTGGAGGTGAATAAAGATGAAATACATGAAATTGGGAAGATCAGGCTTAGAAGTATCAAGAATATGTCTTGGATGTATGAGTTTTGGAGATAGAAATGTCTGGCTTCATAAATGGGTTTTAGACGAAGAAAATAGTCGCCCCATAATTAAAAGAGCACTTGAACTTGGAATTAACTTCTTTGATACCGCCAATGTATACTCTCTGGGAAGAAGTGAAGAGATCTTGGGAAGAGCATTAAAAGATTTTGCAAAAAGAGATGAAGTGGTCATCGCAACAAAAGTTTTTTCTCGTATGTTTGAAGGTCCAAACGGTGCAGGACTTTCCCGTAAACATATTATGAGTCAGGTAGACCAAAGTTTAAAAAGACTTGGAACTGACTACATAGATTTATACATTATTCACCGCTGGGATTATAATACTCCTATTGAAGAAACTATGGAAACCCTTCATGACCTTGTTAAGTCTGGAAAAGTAAGATACATAGGAGCATCCGCCATGTTTGCATGGCAATTTCAAAAAGCCCTCTACGTAGCAGAAAAACACGGCTGGACAAGATTTATATCTATGCAAAATCACTATAACCTGATTTATAGGGAAGATGAAAGGGAACTTATCCCTCTATGTAAGGAAGAGGGTATAGGACTTACTCCATATAGCCCACTTGCTGCAGGAAGATTAGCAAGAGCATGGGAGGGAGATACTATACGTTATGAGACCGACGAAATTGCAAAAGGTAAATACGATTCCATGAAAGATGTTGATAAGGCAATAATCGACAGAGTTGGTGAGATTGCTAAAAATCGCGGTATTAGTAGAGCTCAGGTTGCCTTAGCCTGGCTTCTTTATAAAGAACCTGTCGTGGCTCCCATTGTAGGAGTAACAAAATTAGAACAGCTTGAAGATGCTGTAAAAGCAGTAGATATTGAATTAACAGAAGAAGAGATTAAATATTTAGAAGAGCCTTATATTCCTCATCCTATCGTAGGACCCCTACTTCCCCCACAGTAATATATTTATGCCCTCCCTATATAGGGAGGGCATCCAAATAAATACTTTTTTAAAATTTAAAATAGTTTCCTACCTGTAAAGGCATAAATTGTGTTCCAAACTTTTTCCTTAGTTCTACCTGAGCATTAAACCCAGTACAATGACCAGCATATATAGATTCAACTCCTAAGGAATAAAGAGTATCTACAGTTTTCATAATTCTTTCCATAGATGCATCAACAAGATGTAAGCCTCCAATAATTGAAACTACCTTAGATATACCAGTTAGCTCAATAGCATGCTTTACTATATTTACTATGCCAGCATGACCACATCCAGTAAGAATAACCAACCCTTTCCCCTTTATAGCCCCAACAACTGATATATCATCATTCATATAATCCTGTACAATACGATTTGACATATCAATTGTTTTAAAAGATGTACCCTCTTCAAAATCTGTTATGCGTGGTACATATCCAGTAGTTATAAGTCCTGGCATAAGCTGTAGTGAATCTGATGTAAGGAAAAAAGTTGCACCAAGTTTTTCCAGATTTAATTCTGCATTTTCTGTTGACATTCCTATGTATCTTAAATAAGGCTTGTCAGCAAAATTAATCCTGAAAAGATCAGGATGAGCAATAATAGGAATATTGCTTTTCCCAATCTCTTTAAGTAATCCTGCTAAACCATTAGTATGATCGTAATGGCAATGAGTGAGAATGATCGCATCTATTTTATTTGGATCTATCTCCATAAGTTTCATATTATGAAGAAGCACTTCATGACTCTGACCCACATCTATTAAAAAATGTTTTTCAAAATTATCTTTTATTGCAGTTACATAGAAGGAAATTCCATGAAGTCCCCAAAAGGAACTCCCCTGCATCACTGAATTCTCAACGATCACTCTAACTGAAAGACTATCTAATGTATCCATTTTATTTACTCTCCTTTTAATCTTCTACTTTTTTAATCTCAATCCCAAAAATGTGGAAATTAGAGCTATAAAGGTTAGAAAAACATACATACCTTTTAGACCTACCATATCCGCCACATTACCAGATACTAATGCGGATAAGGTTTGAGAAAAGGCACCTGCCATGCTCAAAGTTCCTTGTGCACTTGCCCTCTCCTCTTCCGAGACCAAATCATTTATATATACTGCAGAAACTGTAATCATTATAGCAAAAGTTAATCCATGAGTAAAAAGTTGAATAAGGATTACATCTAATGCTTTACTTGTTAATGAATAAAGAAAAACTCTTATAGGTAAAACAATTGAAGTAAACATTAGCAGAGGCAATCTTCCAATTTTATCTGCCAAATATCCCCACAAAAAGGTGGTAGGTATTTCAGTAATAGAGCATACAGAAAGAGCCCAGCTAATATCACTATTAGAACCACCAAGATATCTAATCAAAAGATTTACATTCCCTGCAGCTCCTGACATAGCAAATAAGTAAAACATATAAAATAATAAAAACTTTCTTACCTTAGGTTGTGAAATAAATCTTTGCAAATCTCTTAATTCAATTGTTTTTATACCTGTTTTTAACTCAGGCTCTTTTAAAAGAAGTATTACAATTAAATTTAATAAAAATATCAAAGGAATTAATGTAAACATGATGTTTGGCTCAGCCAGTTTTGGATAAAAGCCTATGGTGAGCATCATTGTTAAAAACCCAATTGGGGCCCAAACCCTCACACTGGCAAAAGACTTTCCTGTTCCTTCTGAAGAAGAGTAATCAAAAGTTAATACATTAGATAAAGTGGTTAAAGTATTCATAAAAATACCTATAAAAGCATAAACAAGAATAAAAGCGATAAAAGAATTTAATTTAGGAAATATAAAAAGATAAAGAAAGAGAAGTCCTAATGCACTTAATATTAAAAAGGGCTTTCTTTTCTTTATTCGATCAGACAAATACCCCACAAAAATCTGGGAGATAGCTCCCAAAAAGGCAGAAATTGCACCAAGAGTTCCTATCATCCCAATGGAAAAATTCTTGACCTCTCTCAAATATACTGGAACGAAGAAAAAGATAAAAGTCCAATTAGCGTAATAAACAAAAAGAAATATTTTTAACAATAATAGCTCATTATTTCTTACCCTCTTCATAAATCTCCTCCTAACGCATCTCTCCCAGCAGTAAATTTCTTCTTCATAATCTCTTCCTCCCTTAAGGAAAAATTAACATTAAAAATATAACTCTTAGAGTAAACTCCAAGTCAATAATTAGGTGATACTGACCTGTAATCAGTTTTTGAAAAGAAAAACCTCCCAGGGTTAGAATTAGATTAGAAAGAGATAACATCCAAACCCCGGGAGGTGAAAACTATGGTCATTAATATTCTACCAGATTTTTCTTTAAGAAAAAAGATAAAAGAAATTTTAATTGTGTTAATAATGAGTTTAATAAAAG